>NZ_AJRH01000018.1:0-33107 GCF_000297015.1 Streptococcus sp. GMD6S
ATTTTCTTGATGATGTTCTACTTCAGTTGTATCTTTTTTAAGACTATCCTCTTTTCTATTTTCTAAATTTTTAAATTTAGATTCGGAAATCTCGCCAAGCTTTTGGTATTTAGATGAATCTTGATCAGGATCTACTAGATAATAGGAAATCATCCCATTTTTATCAGCATGATCAGCAAATTTAATTCTATGAATCTTTGTGAAATTGCTAGAACCGTCTAATGCAATCACTTCAATGATTTTTCCTCTTAAATCTCCTGCACCTTTAATTTCATAAATGGTATTTCCGTCTTTGTCAAGTTTTCTATTTCGTCCTTGACCCTCACCTGCATAAGTGACTTCAAGATTTTTCTCAACCTCTCCATCTTCATTAACAAGAGCGGCCCCAGCATACCAAACTTCGTTGGCAATCTCGTCAAATTTTTCAGGATGTTCTTTTTGATCTCTCGCAAATAGCGTTTCATTCTTATATTGCTCTTTGACCTTGTGATAAGTATCCTTTGTAATTAACTTAATTTTTCCAGGGTTTGAAAAATCAATTGAAACAATCTTTGGAGGGGTGTTATCAATTTTTACAGGAATATAGGAAACCTGCCATGGGTAATCCTTGGTTAATCTATATTTAAATTTATAGAAATATTGGCCTTCCGCAATCGGTTCAAATTGTCCTCGTATCTTAGTAGCAGGATCTTTTTTGTCATTACTTTCTGGGGCATTTTCTTCTCTACCTCTAGGGTTATAAATGAGTCCATCCCATTTCAAGTCACCCCAAACTTTTAGCTTAGAAGATTTAATGCCCTTTGCATCATTTCTTTTAGAGTTTAAAATTCCTTTAATAAAGTGTTCTCTCGAAATGACTTTTAAGTCTTTTTGATTTTCTCCTTCTTTATTTGTATTTACTATTGAAATCACCCCTTCTTCTGCACTTCTTAATACAAGTGGAGAAGGCGTTAATCCTCTCTCAAGTTGAGCATCTTGAGGATTTCCATTTGAATCTAAAGGATAGATTTTAGCAATATTAGAGCCACTTGATGAAGGTGCGTTGATTCCTTCGTTATTGAAAGCAAATAATTCTGGATTTTGATCTAGGGATGTTGTATTTTTATCTTTTCTATTTTGGATAACTCCTGCTGGATTAAATTTATCTATACCATGTTCTCCACCAATCCCCTTATTTAAGGTACCTGGAATTTTTGGTTTACCATCATCATCATAACCTTCCATTGCTTTTGATTTTGATCCTTCTTCCCAGGCCCATTTATCAAGGATTGGTTCGTGGTTCCAATTCCCAGCAAATCCCATTAGAGGCATCGACAAAGAAGGTTGGAAGTTTCTTTTCTTACCGTTGGAGTTTAGAGCTTCCATTTCTTCCACTGACTCAAAATGAATAAATGATTCTACAAATTTATTTTTGTTTTTAGCTTCTCCAACATTTATAACCGCATTTAAATCAAAGCTGGAATTTGGACCTATAGTGAAAGTATCATGCTCAAATGTGATATTTGCTCCTTTGACTTTTTCTGGGTGAATTTCTGGAACAATTTGCTTCCCGTCCGGAGATTTTTCATCTTTATATGTTTCATCGAGTTTTAGCCTATCAGTTAGAGCATCTGTAGTTACAGTTGATGCAGAAACTTTAAAGGTTAAAGGTCTGTTTGAGGTATTGTGAAGCTTAATTGTAAAGTATTTTTTATCACCTTTTATTTCTTTAAGAGAAATGGAACCATATGAATTTACCAAACCTTTAGAATCTGTATTTTTGAAAGTTGCTACAACTTCATTTCTCAAAGCGTTGGCAACATTAATTAGCCCCGCTCCCTGCTGTCTAGGTGATGCAAAGTATTGACTCTTTTCTTTCCAAGAGGTTGCATCCATCATAGGTCTTGCAGTATTTTGTAGAGCTATTTTTGTAAGACTTGTAAGGTCTATTTTGTCATCTCCCTTAAGATTTTTCAAGACAGGTCTTTCAAGCAATTCCTTTAATTTTGGTCGAATCAAAACAGTAGAAGCTGCTACGATTGGAGTTGCCATACTAGTTCCTGACATATAACCATAAGTGGATTTACCATTGATAACATTTAGAGTGGATTTAATATTTTTACCAGGTGCTGAAACATCCGGTTTTAAAAGCAAGTCTGTTCTTGGCCCCCAAGATGTAGACCCTGCTGGGACTATAATATCTTCTTTATAAAGTTCTTTGTCTGTGTCAGCTGCAAATTTAAAGTCAATTTCTTTTTCATCACCTACATTCGGTTTATTAGAATTATAGCTTTCCATATCAATTGGATAGTATTGTTCTAAGTTATCTTTAAAATCTTCCTTATTATTTCTTTTGACTTCAGTTTTTTTATCAGGGTTAATCATGTTCCATAATTTTACACCATCATCTCCTGAAATTGAAAATACTTGACTAGTAGTCCCTTCATCCGCTTCATATCCCATAGCTGGAAGGTCTGTCCAATTATCTCTATTGTAGTAATTTACAGTATTTACAACCATAATGGCACGTGCGCCTTTATCCGTTGCTCTTTTAAAAGCATCTTTTAAATCCTTGGTATAAATTCTATCCATTACTGCAATTTTGCCCTTAAGATCCAAGCCTATCAAATCTTTGTCTTGACCTTTGCCTATATATACAAATTTTAATTTATTTGGAGTTTTTGACCCATCCTCATTTGTTAGGATTTTATTTTTATCGAAAAAAGCTCCTATATTTCTGTATTTAAAACTTTGTCCTCCAATGTTAACCTTATCAAACTCAATGGTTTGATTTTTAGCAGAAGCGACCGCTATCGCATCTTCATGTGCGGCAGTTCGTGTTACATTTCCAGTATCTGTCATTTTCAGATTATTATTGGCTACTAAATCCCAAGAAGAACTTGAAGCAGAAGTCGCAAAATTACCTGTAGCAACAACCATTGGGATTCCAGCTTTTCTTAATGCTCTAATAGCCTCCCAATATTTCTCGCCTACAAGACCTGTTCCCGTAAAGCCAGATGATACCGAAACAACATCGACATTGTGTTTGATCGAATCTTCAATAGCATGAAACATTGTTTCATCACCCGCGAACCCAGATCCTGCGTCAGAGTACATTTTATAAGAGAAAATTTGTGCATTAGGCGCAATTCCATCTATGCCATTAAAGTTCTTGATATCTTTTTCAGTATCATTTCCAGCAAGAATCCCTGCAATATGCATCCCATGTGGATCAAAATAATCCCTACCATCATCATATTTTTCTACAGTGATTTTACCACCATTATAATAATTGAACGCATGAGGGATTTTATCACTCAACCAATAATTTTTATCAGTGCCTTTTAAGTCATCTTTTTTAAATTTCATCGAGTCTTTGGCATCATCATCGATCCTCATAGCCTTATGCCTATAATCTGTTCCAGTATCGATATTTGAAATGACCATACCTCTACCATCAAAATTTTTCCCAAATGGAGCATTGATAGACTTTAGGTAATCAATAGCTTCCTCAACTCCAATTTCCTTTCTGGCATGATTCATCATTGGTTGGAGTTTTTGTGACCTTTCAACCGATGAAACACCTTCTATTTGTTTAATTTTGTCCAAATTATCTGGAGTTGTTTCAATGGCAGCGCCATTAAAAATCGTATTATAGGTATATAAAACTTTTGTATCCTTCAGATTTGATAGTTCCTTAATTACTTTTTCTCCAGATTCTTTATCTTTAAATTCAGCAATATAGACAACTTTATCTTCTTTTTTCGGATTTTCTGTATCTTTATTTACAGATGAGTTCGCATCATCTCCTTTGGATTCATTGGAGTCTTCTTTGATACTTGCTCCTTCGTTACTAGTTTTTTTGTCTATCTCAGACTTTCTACTAACAACTTCTTTTTCCTCAATAACTGTTGTCTTCTTCTCCTCAGTATCCTTTGAAGTTTCTATAACATTATGAATATCTTCAGATTGTTCATTGTTTTTTGTTTCTTTATCTGCTACTACTTTTTCTTTATCAGAAATTCTTAAAGCATCTTCAGAACTAGGTGCATCTGCTAAAATCACCTCATTGGGGGCATATGCTGCTAAAATAACTGCAGCAGTAGTTAATGACAATACCGTACTTTTTTTCATTTTAATTCCTTAATTTTTTATTTTAAACCCAATAGATAGAAAACTTTAACCTTGCTAGCCTTTGTTATAAAAAGTTTTATGACGTATTATCTAGTGGGATAGAGTAGTACATTTATATATAATTGTTAGCTCTCTGAAAAATAGTATATCAATTAAAAAAATTTAAGTCAAGAAAAATTAACCCGGGTTAATTTTTTTTTTAATCCATGTTAACAAATAGTCTGGTCAATAAATATTATAGTTAACTGGCTACAATATAAACTCATTCCTACCATCAAAAATATTATCAATTAACCGGAATAACTACCAAAATTGCAAAAAGGGGGGGATGGATACAATTTATATCTCAATAAATATGCAAAAACAACCGCTATAATTTTCAACGGTTGTTTGTAACATATTTAATTTTTAACTCTCATCCTATCTTATCTCTTAAGAACCCGCACTTTCGTAAGCATCTAATCCCCTATCCCAGAGTTTTAAAGAAATAACAAAGAAAACAAGGGAAATCAAAATCAACCCACCAATGTTAAAGAGCCCGTCTTTGTCCTGCAAGAAATAGCTGGCAGGATAGTAGGCCGTAAAGGCGAAAGGCACGATAAAGCTAATCAACCAACGAAGGAGCGAATTGTAAATGGAAATCGGGTACTTGGCAAAGTCATTAAACATATAGAAAATGTAAATCATGGCTCCTGACTGCTTGGTCCAAAAAGCGATACTGGCAGTCGCGATTTTCAAGGAAGTATAGATCAAGGTCGCAAAAGGAATGCAGACTAGAAAAATCAGGAATTTTGGAAGAGTCCAAGCGATGCTTGATACTGTTGTCGCTAATAAAATTCCACCGACCAATAGTTCGCCCAAGGCATCAATCTGAAAGGTCTCAACGAGGATATGAAAGAGCGGATTGATGGGACGCGTTAGATACTTGTCAAACTCCCCTTTTCGGACTAGTCGTTGACCTAGTGCCCAGAGATTGTCAAAAAAGAGATGGTCCAAACCCTTGGGAATCAAGGAGAAACCATAAATAAATGCAATTTCTTGAAAGGTCCAACCTTCTAGGGATGGAATATGTTGAAAGAGTACATTGAGAAACAAGAGGTTCAGGCCTTGAGTTAGAAAAACTCCTAACACGCCCACCACAAAATCAACCTTGTATTCCATGATTTGCTTGATGTATTGTCTGATAAAAATCAAATGCATGCGTTGATATTTTTTCATACTAACCTCCTTGAATAGTGATAAAGGACTGGACTCGTTTCCATATCAACTGAGACAAGCCCACCATCACTATGAGCCAGAAGAACTGTAGCAAGAGTGCTTGAAGAATCTGACTGGCATCGTATTTCCCAACAATGATCATAACTGGAGTATAAATCAAAGATGAAAAAGGCAAGAAGGACAAAATATCAGAAACAATCTTTGGAAAGAAAGCCAAGGGAATCAGACTTCCAGACATAAAGGCCACTATAGAAGTCTTGAGTAGATTGGAACCCCATAGATTTTTAAAGACAAAGGCTGAAAATCCAAAGCAGATATTAAAGAAAAAGTTGATTAGGTAGGCTAGAGTTAAGCTAAAAAGATAAAGGATGGTTAAGCCCAGCAATTCTACAATTCCTTGTCCTGATAAGATTTTCATCAAGACAATGACACTTAAAAATGGCAGTCCAACAGAGATAAAAATCAACCACTTGGAACCAAGCTCCGTAAAGAGATAAGAGGCCGCAAAATGCACTGGTCGCAACAAGCGCATGATAATGGAACCATCCTTGACCTCCTCCCCGATCATAAAGGAGCTGTCCGACCTAGTCAAAAGATTAGTCACAAAGCTCATGATGATGTATAGGGTGATGTCTGCCATACTAAAGCCCTGAATCAAAGATTCTTGCGAGGAATCAAAGACAGCCTTCCAGAGATAGAAAGCAACAAAAGCTCCCATAACATCCCCAATCCGATAAAGTAGAAAGTTGACTCGATAGGTAATCAACTCCTGAATCCCTGCATTGATAAAGGGTTTATAACGTCTCCACAATTTGACCATCTTAGAGCTCCTTTCGGTAGAAGCGACGGATAATATCCTCAATATCCGTATCCAACATCTTCAAATCGCGAATTTCAAAATCAGACAGGGTTTGCTTGATAATATCAGCCGACTGGTAGCGGGAACTATCAAATTCAATATTGAGGCTATTTCCTTGTCTATCAATGGTCATATCAGGCAGGCCTTCATAGTGAGAAAGGAGATGACTTTGACCTGGTAGCAGTTCAAAGGAAAGAGTCTTCATCTTGCCAAAGGTCTCCTTGAGCTGGCTAACCGTTCCATCAAAAATCTCTTGCCCCTTATCAATCATAAAAATTCGATCACAGAGTTGCTCAATGTCGCTCAGGTCGTGAGTGGTCAAGAGGATAGTTGTTTCTTCCTCCTGATTGATCTGGGTAATAGCCCGACGAATGTTGTCCTTGACCGAAACGTCCAAACCAATGGTCGGCTCATCTAAAAAGAGAACTTTAGGATTGTGGAGCAAGGAAGCCGCAATATCCGCCCGCATCCGTTGCCCCAGTGAAAGAGTCCGCACGGGGTCTTTGATAAAGTCCTTCAAATCCAAGACTTCATTCAAAAAGTCCATGCGTTTATGAAAGAGCGAGTCCGGCACATCGTAAATCTCTTTTAAGACCGTATAGGTCTCTTGCAGAGCCAAATCCCACCATAGCTGGGTACGTTGTCCAAAGACCACACCAATATCTTTAACATAATCCTGACGATTGTCCTGCGGAATCTTGCCGTTAATCCGACAAAAACCAGATGTCGGTTTTAAAATCCCTGTCAGCATTTTGATGGTTGTTGACTTCCCAGCACCATTTGCGCCGATAAAACCTAGAATTTGGCCCTTGGGTACCTCAAAAGTCAAATCCTTGACCGCTTCAAAGGTCTGCTTTTCAGGATGAATAAAGGAGCGCAAAGCCCCTTTCAAGCCTGGTTCCTTAACAGTCTTCACAAAATTTTTCTGAAGATGTTCCACTTCTATCATTGCCATATCTATCTCCCTATCGCAAGGAATAGCAACATTGTATTTTTGACTACAAATATTCTAAGTCCTTACTTTCTAAACTTTCTAATTGTTATTCTTACAGAAGGCTTTATACCAACCTATTATAGTCCAATAAAAAACGGAATGCAAGCGTTTGCCTACAGATTATGAAATTAGAGATTTCACTCTTAAAATGCTATTTTAAATCCAAAATTCTGGTTTAATAGTTTCCTTAAAACACCAAAAAGACCTGCCCGATGGGCAGGTTACGAGTTGTAAAAAGCAAACTATTTTGATCAATATGATTCACTATTTAATCAACGAACTAATCTTTCAAAATTCTTTTCACAATCCCATCTCTATCAATTAGAAAACAATCTGGAAAGGTCATATGCTCCCATTTTTCATAATCAAAACTGGAATCAAAGTGATGTAGTAGTATTCCTATCAAATTCCCGTGTGAACTAAGTAAAATCATTTTTTCTGAGTATCTCTCTTCCAATTCCATTAAAAAATTTAGTACTCTAGCTAGTGCGTCTTGATTTGATTCCCCTTCTAAAAGAGATTCACTAGGATTTTGCCATAAATATTTAATACTGTCTTCAAACTCAGAATCTTTTATAAAGGTTGAAGATAATTTTCGCTCTCGTAACCGATTATCAAGAACTATTTTATCAAATTGAATTGGCGAGCTATTAATCGTTTCAAATGCTCGTTTATAAGGACTAGAAAAATAATAATCAATATTAAAAGAATTCAAAAAATCTAACTGGTCAAGAGATGAGAATCCTTTTTCTGATAAAGTTCTATTGAAATCATCACTTGAAAATCTTGAATGAGCATGTCTAAGTAAAATATAAGAATTATTCATAAGTCATTACCTTTCAATTATTATCATCAGTCTCAATGGATTTTTAAGCCCTCAATTATTCTCTAAAAATTCTTTAATGCGAGAAACAATAGCATCGCTTTGATAATGATAGAGGTCGTGAGGCGCATCCATATAGACGACTTGAACATTAGACTGTTCACTTGCAAATCTCTCTGCATAACGTTGCCACTCAGATTGGCTAAAACTAGTGCCTTGACCGTTAGACACCAATAGTAAGGTGGGAATTTTCGGATTGATGCTAGAGGGAACTTTCTTGGCATTTTCCTTTACCGTTTGAGATTCATGAAGCATGGCTTGTGACATCAACTGCTTATAAGCTAGAAGTTTATATTGTTTTCGTTCATTTTCGGTCAGAGTTTGATTTTTTATATAAAAAGACTCAGGGAAATAACGTAATAACCCAATCTTACTGCTCCAATATGCCACAGTGAGCAAGGCCTGATTATCCTTTAAATTCTCATAACTTGACGGCAGTGCCCAATCCAGACCAATCAAGGCTTTCACTTCATCAGGATACTTCTCCTGCCAAGCCAAACTCTCTAGACTAGCCATGGAATGAGACAGAATGACAAACGGCCCTGTGATATTTGCTTGCGAAAGAGCTTGGTGAGTCTCAGACAAAACCTCCATCACATCTCTTGAATGATTGCTATCATCACTATAACCATATCCCGCCCGCTCCACGATGACTACCTTATATCGTTTCGATAAGGATTCCGATACATTTTTAAAGTCCAATATGGGAGAAGCAATACCAGCACCTGAGAGAACTACTATAGTCTCAGGTCCATCCCCTTCAACGTAAATATTTATTTGATGTCCATTGACGAGAACTTGTTGTCCCATAGGTGTTAGTGAGGCTTGTTCCTTATCTAAACTAATACGATGAAAGATAAATGTAGCGAGTAAAAATAAAAGAATGAAACTAAGAAAGCCAAGAAACCATTTTTTCAGTATTTTCATAGCATTATTGTACAAAAAATAGGTCCTTTTAGCAACTTAAGATTGGTTCTTCTACAGTATATTGGCTATATAGTCAGACACAAAAAAACCCACCCAATGGGCAGGTTTCTGTATTGTATTGTTCAGCTAGATTATGCTTTACCTTCTGAACCGAATACGTCGATACGTTCTTCAACTGATGCTTGGATAGCTTTTACACCGTCAGCCAAGAATTTACGTGGGTCGAAGAGTTTTTTCTTGTCGTATTCTGCTTCGTTTGCTTCGTAGTCACGAGCAAATTTACGAGTTGCGTTAGCGAATGCGATTTGACATTCAGTGTTAACGTTAACTTTCGCAACACCAAGTTTGATAGCTGCTTGGATTTGGTCATCAGGGATACCTGAACCACCGTGCAATACGATTGGGAAGCCTGGAAGAGCTTCTGTCAATTTCTTCAAGTGGTCAAGGTCAAGACCTTCCCAGTTTGCTGGGTAAGGACCGTGGATGTTACCGATACCAGCTGCCAAGAAGTCAATACCAGTTGCAACCATTGCTTTAGCGTCTTCGATTGGAGCCAATTCACCTTTACCGATGATACCGTCTTCTTCACCACCGATAGTACCAACTTCAGCTTCTACTGAGATACCTTTAGCGTGTGCTTTTTCAACAACGTCTTTAGCCAATTTAAGGTTTTCTTCAACTGGAAGGTGTGAACCGTCAAACATGATTGAAGTGTAACCAACTTCGATACACTCAAGTGCATCTTCGTAGTGACCGTGGTCAAGGTGGATAGCTACTGGTACAGTGATACCCATTGACTCAACAAGGTTAGCGATCAAGTTGCGAGCAACTTTGTAACCACCCATGTATTTAGCAGCACCCATTGAAGTTTGGATCAAAACTGGAGCTTTTTTAGCTTCTGCTGCACGCAAGATAGCTTGAGTCCACTCAAGGTTGTTTGTGTTAAATCCACCAACTGCATAACCGTTGTCACGAGCTGCTTGGACAAATTTTTCTGCTGAAACGATTGCCATTTGTCAGGCCTCCTATATATTTTTTGGGACATCCCATTTACATTGTTCATTTTATCACTTTTTGATAAAAAAAGCTAGTTTTTCCCATACTTTAGATTGAATTTCTTCCAACTCAATCAATGTAACCCCTTTCTTCTCCTTAGTCTTGAGTGACTTTGGGATAACGTATGAAGAAGGTCAATCGATCACCCTGCATCTCAAAATGATAAGGTAATTTCTCGTGTTCTAATAAACTTTTGACCACAAAGATCCCCATCCCCGAACCCTTGGCCTTGCGACTAGCATTGTCAGAAAAAGACTGGGCCAATTGTTCCTGTTCTTCAGGACTACAGCTATTCTCGATAAAGAGTTCTCCTTCTCTTTCTCCAATGCGGACCAAGCCACCTGGAGTGGAGTGCTTGATAGCATTACTGATGAGATTCGATAGGATTAGTTTCATGACAGATGGGTTTATGTATGCCTGCTGATGGGTCAAGCTATTATCTATCTGAAGTTCTCTTTCCTTGGCGAGCAAAGCATAATCCTTGACCAGACTTTGCGTCATCTGAAGGAGGTCAACCTCTTCTTTCTCGTCTCGCAATTCCTGAACAGAAGAAAGAGACAATATCTGGAGAACGTGATGACTGAGGTCGTCCACGATCCCCAAGGCAACTCCCAGATAGTGGTCTCTATCTCTATAGCGACCGATATTTTCTTTCATATTCTCAATCAGGATTTTCAAACTGGCCAGAGGTGTTTTCAGTTCATGAGAAGCCCCTCGTAGGAACTCAACCTTCATCTTCTCCAGCTGGAGAATAGCTTCATTCTTCTCATGCAAGTCCGCAATAACAGTCAAAAGATGCTGGTAAAGGCTATTGATTTGTTCCTTGAGATCACCAATCTCATCCTTAGAATCCACACGCAACCGTACTTCAGCATCCAGGTCCATCATCCGACGGGTCACCCACTTGATTTCCAAGATCGGAGCAACAATAGTCCGAGCATAGATATAAGCTACCAAAAGGGAAATTAAAAAAGATGCCAACAAGGTATAGGGGAGAAATTGGAGACTGATCTGCTCTGCTTCCTTTTGCAAATCCATGGAAGCTAGAAACTGAAGAGTCATAGTGCTACCGTCTTGCGTTTTCACCTCACGCTCCTCAATAAAGAGGGAGGTTGTCTGGCGAGCTGTATCTAGTGGAAAATTATCCTTAACCTCTAACTTGTCCTCAGTCATCTCACCCTTAACGGACCCTTTGATATCACTGGTCTGGGAATACAAGTCTAACACTTGTTCGATACTTTGCCTGTCTTTTCCGTCAAGGGACCGAGCAATGGCTGTCGCTTTCTGACCAATGGTTTCCTGACGATGACTTAGATAAGTCGATGGAAAGAGAAAATAAATGGCTAAATGAAGACAAATAACCAGAACACTAAAAATCGAGAAGGTATAGATAAAAATCTTTGTAAATAAACCTGTTCGTTTCATTTTCGCTCCAATTTATAACCAACATTGCGCACAGTGAGGATACAATCCAAGTCTAGCTTTTTCCGTAATTCCTTGATATAGACATCAATGACACGGTCAAAGGGAACCTCATCTGTCACCTTCCAGACCGCATCAATTATCTGAGAACGAGTCAAGGCCCGGCCTTCATTTTTCACCAGATAGTCCAGAATTTCCAACTCTTTGGCATTGATAGCCACTTCTTCTCCCGCGAGGCTTGCACTGTAACTCTCAAAGTCCACCTTGGTATCCTTATAAGAGAAGATTCGTCCTGTATCGTAGTAGCGCTTGAAAATCGCGTCCACCCTTACTTTTAAAAGGGAGAGAGAAAAGGGCTTTTCCAGATAACCGTCTGCCAGAGAAGCAAAAGCACTCATCTTGTATTCTTCATCCTGAAAAGCGGTCAGCATCAAGACAGGAACCTGACTGGTCTTACGAATCTCAGCTAGAACTTCGAGGCCATTGAGCTTGGGCATCTGGATATCCAGCAGTACTAGAGCAACTTCATAGCTGGAAAATTTTTCCAGAGCTTCTTGTCCATCTGCTGCTTCAATGGTTTCATAACCACAATCGGTCAAATAGTCACTGATCCCCTCACGGATCATCTCTTCATCTTCTACAATTAAAATTTTCATAGAAAAACGTTTCACATTCCTTTAAATTTCTTGTAAATCTTCTCGGTTTCATCCTGATAGGAAGAGTCCTTATCAAAATGAAATAGATAAAAATGCTACCTATATTATACCCCATTTAGAGGAGAATAGGTAGCAAGTTTTTTATTCGCTATCGAGCAAGAGCTCTTTTGGTTGTTTTCTGAGGAGATTGCTTGAGGCAAGAGCCATAACGAGAACCACTAGAACCAAGGCTAGGACAAAGACGATGATAAAGTCTGATGTCTGAATGGAAATGTCTAGGCTCGACAGGGTCTTGCTAAAGCCGTCTACTTCTGCACCACCACCAAGATTAGAGGCTTGAGCAGCCTTGCTGGCTTGCTTGGCAACACCTGAAGTGACATTGGCAAGAACAGTATTTCCGATGGCACGGGCTGTGTAGTTGGCTAGGAAGTAAGCAGAAATAAGAGCAGGAATGGCAATCAGGATAGATTCGGTAATGAATTGCCCCAAGATACTTGCCTGCTTGAGACCGATAGAGAGGAGGATTCCCACTTCCTTGCGACGGGCGTTGATCCAAAGACTGAGCAAGAGTGCAAGGAGAAGAACTGAGAAGCTCAAGCTACCCCAGAAGAGGAGGTTGGCCATCTTGTACATACCAGAGATGGATTGCTCTAGAGCTGGGTAGTTAGAGGAGCTCTTCACAAGTGTGTAGCTCTTCCAGTTGATACCATTGATACCCTTCAACTCTTTCATGACATCATCCAAGTTCTTGTCTGCTGTTACAAAGAAGGTTGCGTCCCCATAAATAGCTGTGTCTTCTGTGTATCCATAAAGTTTTGCAGCAGTGTGAATGTCTGTGATAGCTGTGTTTTCATAGAGTTCTTGTGAGTAGGTTACTGCTGACTTATTATGACCATCAAAGAGTCCCTTGATTGTCACTTCGACTGTTTCCTTGGCTCCTTTTTCATTGTCTGCATCATAGACATTGGAGTCTAGTTTGACCTTATCTCCAACTTTCCAGCCGTGTTTAGCTGCCAAGTCCTTGTGCATGAGGATCTTGTCCTTGTCGTCGTTGGTTAGGTGCTCACCTTCGACCAGCTTATATGAACCAGAGACAAACTTATCTTCTTTAGAGGAATCATTGACACCTGTAATCATCAAACTACTTCCAAACCGTTTTGCTCGGTCAGCAGTGAGATTTTTCTTGGTTTCTGGAGTTTCAATCAGGTCGTATCCAGTCAAATCTCCGATAGCGTTGATGCGTTTAACATAAGACTCGATGGCCTTGTTTTCGGTGATTTTTTTGATATCCTCACCCTTGATATTCCCTGAACCACGTGGCGTTCCTTGGTTGACGCGACGATTGATTTGCATGGAGAAGCTATTGGTGATATTTTTAAATGTCTCCTGAGAAGCCTTGGCAGTAGCTCCCTTGATCGACAAGCCGACCAAACTCAAGCTCGCCATGAGGAGAATAATCAGGAAGATAACAATCGATTTGAAAAACTTCCTTGTAACATAGGCAAATGCGTTGTGTAACATAGGTTCCCTTTCTAGATTTGATTTTATAATTCTATCAAAACAAGCTCATCTTATTTTGTAGTGTTGCGAGTTTCGGTCAGTTTCTTATCCTTCAATTCAAGTGTAATATCTGACGCTTGTGCCACTTCTTTACTGTGGGTGACGACGATCACACATTTACCTGTTTTCTCAGCAAGTGATTTGAGCAGTTCGATAATATCTCCGGCAGTTTTAGGGTCCAGATTTCCTGTTGGCTCATCAGCTAGAATAACCGGAGCTTCTGATACCAAACTGCGAGCGATAGCCACACGTTGTTGTTGACCACCTGATAACTGGAGAACATTCCGCTTGATCTGACTTTCATCCAAACCAAGCTCAAGAAGCGTATCCTTGCTTGCTTTTTTGTTGACCAAGCGGATATTTTCCAGCGGAGAAAGATAATCTATCAAGTTATAATTTTGAAAGACCAGGGAAATATGGTGCATGCGATGGTATGAATACCCCTTGTTCCGAATGTCCTCTCCTTGGAAAAGGATAGAACCTTCAACAGGACTATCTAGACCAGCCAGTAGGGACAAGAGAGTGGATTTTCCTGCTCCTGACTCACCAATGATACTATAAAATTTTCCGGGTTTAAAATTATACTTGATCTGATATAAAACTGCCTCAGCAGTGTTCTTATAACGGTAGGTAACATCTTGCAATTGTAATAAAGTCATGATTTCTCCTTCTTAACTAATAGATGATAAAATTTCTTTCAGCGATTTTCTAAATAGAAATACGAAACAAAGGGCTACTGATAAACAACCAATCAGGAGCAGAAAGACATAGGATTCTGCAAAGGATAGGAGACTGGTTGATAGACCACTTGCTTTGGCCAGCGTGTCTTGTAAGCTTGCCTGATCTCCACTGGCTAGTACAGTTTGAAGCAGATAGGATGTGATGGCGTTTCCTGCAACAAATGCTGGAAGCAAAGCTCCGATTGATACCAAAACTACCTCTAAACAGAATTGTAGGAAGATTGATCTCTTGCTTTTTCCAAGTGCGAGTAGAATCCCCACTTCGTAGACCCTTTCTCTCAACCAGAGAGACAAGACCAAAATTAAGGCTCCAGCTCCAGCTATCAACATCCCATAAAGGAAGATGGTGAGGAAGGTTTGGAAGGTTGCCACTGAGTCTTTGATTTGTTCAAAGGCCTTGTTCTCCTTCTCAACTTGGTAGCCTTGACTTTCTAAAGCCAAGTTTTCTACCTGCTTCATGAGTCCGTCCATTTCCTTAGGATTTTCTACATAGAAGCGAGCTGCACTGACTTGCGGTTCACTATTTCCCAGAAGCGTTTGGCTGCTTTCATAGTCTGTAAAGACCTGGTTTTCACTGAAGTCGGAAGACAAGCCTGTGAATTTTTCTTGTTTCTTACCAGAAAAGATGCCGACAATCTCAAACTCTACTGTTTGCCCTTTTCCAGCTTCGGACTGACCAGCATCCAAGCGAATCTTGTCATGAAGCGAAAGATCGTTCTTCTTAGCCAACTCTTCGTGGATAAGAATTTTCTTGGAATCTCCTTTTTGAAGGTGTCGCCCTTCTTTTAGATTGAAAGCCGAACTGGTAAAGGTGGCATCCTTGGAAGAATCCTCAAGAGCCGTTAAGCTAACCAAGTTCTTGTCCGCCGCTGACAAATCATCACGTTCTACGCTCTGCTCGCCACTCACCGCTTCCTTGTCTTTCAGTTTTGCGACCGTCTCGAGTTCAGGCGAGACATTTTCCAGTCCCTTAATCTTGCTCACGGATGCTAGGTCTGACAACTTAAAGGTCTGTCCATTTTCTATCTTTTTCATAGAAAAAGAAGTATTGAGTGATTTGTAAAGATTGCTTTCTACTGTTTTGTTGGACTTCATCAGAGTCAAACAGGCTGAAATTCCTGCCAAAAGGACAAATAAAATCAGAAATAAAATAAAACTTCTCAGTCGTTTTCTGCTGACATAAGCCCAAGCTCTTTGGATTGGATTCATTTGTCACCTCCATATTTGTAAGACTATTATAAAATCCAAATATGAAATGTTTATGAAATCGAAAAATTTTTTTGAAAAAAACAAAAAAGCTAGCGAACGCTAACTTTTCTCATATAGAATGCGTTTTACCAATCAAAAATATACTCCATTTTATAAATGCTGGAACCGTCTTTCAGCTTAGCATTTTCCATTTCCTAAGTTCTTCATTTTCTGACTTGTATCTGAGAAAATTCTTGATAGAATGAAATGGAAAACTCAGTTTAAATGTTCTGATACAATGACTGTTCTTGATGCCAATATTTTTCGAGATACGAAACGTAGCCTCTAGTCTTCTTTGTAAAAACAAAAAGAGCTAGCCAAAGCTAACTCTTATCCTATGCGGAGAGAGGGACTTGAACCCTCACGACCTAAAGCGGTCACAGGATCCTTAGTCCTGCGCGTCTGCCAATTCCGCCATCCCCGCGTTGATTACTTTACTAGTATATCAACTTTCAAAATCTTTGTCAACACTTTTTTCAGATTTTTTTCATTTTTCCAAGGGAATTATTCTTGGATTTCAGCCAGATTTTCATCCAGCAACTTGGCTCCCAGAGTGTTCTTAAAATGACCAAGAGCAAACTGATGATTTTCTGGCCAAATAGAGGCAACTGCAGGCCTGACAATCTCGATTTGATAACCTAAATTATAGGCATCAATAGCCGTATGAAGAACACAAATATCAGTCAGGACTCCAGTTAGGATGACCGTATCAACCC
The DNA here is from genome assembly GCF_000297015.1 of Streptococcus sp. GMD6S. The sequence goes on from NZ_AJRH01000018.1 coordinate 16,393, forward strand.
GACGTTCCCGCAAACGGATATCTAGGTCCGTTCCTGAAAATGCTGAATAGTGACGTTTGTCCATCCAAAAGACACAACTATCCGCCTCATGCTCAGCATAAAAATCAGCTAGGGGGCCATAAAGGTTACGACCACTAGTTCCGATGATGTTGTGTGGTGGAAAGAGCTTGCTTTCTGGGTGGAATGTATCCTTCTCTTCATGAGCATCAATTGTGAAAAAGACATAGTCTCCACGATCAAAAGCCAATCTGGTTACTCGATTAATTGCCTCTGATATTGCTTGAGCAGGTGCCCCTGCAGTCAGCTTTCCATGGTCTGCTACGAAATCCTCTGTATAGTCAATTGAGATTAAAGCCTTTGCCATTAGTAGTCCCTCTTTTTCACTTCCTCAAAAATATCACCAATTAGAACTTTGAGATAAGTCCCCTTCATTCCGAGTGAACGGCTCTCAATAATTCCTGCTGACTCCAGTTTACGAAGCGCATTGACAATCACCGAGCGTGTAATTCCAATACGGTCTGCAATAACAGATGCAGTCAACTGCCCTTCATTTCCATCCAACTCAGCTAAAATAGCTGATACGGCACGAAGTTCTGAATAGGAAAGCGTATTGACCGCCATGGTAACAGCAGTACGACGACGAATATTTTTCTCATCCTCTTCACGTTGGAAGTTCAAGAGTTGAATCCCTACCACCGTGCTCGCAATCTCAACAAGAATCAAATCTTCATCTTCAAATTTCTTATCATTGCGCCAAATGATCAACGAACCTAGGCGAATCCCTGACACATGAATCGGAGCAATGGTCGTCAAACCATCTGGAAAATCCGCACGGCTCTCTACAGGGAAAATGGTCAAATCATGTTCAACAGGAAGGTTGGCTTCCGTATCATAGATCATGTTTGCCCCTTGTACATAGACGTCAGGGAAGGTTTTGGTTTGGAAGAATTGTTCTACACGATCATTATTGGTCTTATAACGCATAAAGTAACCCAAGAGACGTCCCTTGTTATTTACAATACAAGCGTTACAGTCAATAATATCAGCTAACTGGCGTGTGATCGCATTGTAAGGAAGTTCATCTTGGAGTTGCTCCTCAGAGCGCTTTAGAATAGACGTGATTTTTCTTGTTTTTTCTAATAAATGTGCCATTTTTTACCTCGCATATAATCGCTTCCATTATAACATAGAAAAGTCTTTATTTCAATAATTATCTGAAAATTGCTTATTTAATTGCAATTTTGAACAGCAAAAATATTTTAGAAAAAAAGCGATTTTTTTATTGACATCCTATTTTATTTTTGATATTATAACATTATAAGAAGATGACATGATAAATCCCTTTCCGTTTCACCTATCCTTTACTATCACCATCTTCTTTTACTATCGGTCTCCTTATATATAAAAGCGATTCACACTGTGAATCGCTTTTTTCTATTTGTCTCCTTTGTTACGAATAACAAAGCCGGTCTTCTTTTCGCTTGAAGTGTTGCGAGGTTTTTTATTGTCTTTGTTACGATAACGTCTGTCTTTATCAAAACGATCGTTCCCACGACTGCCTTTCTTGAAGTCATCACGGCGACCATTGCCGCGGCGATCACGACCTCGACGGTCGTCTCCACGACGGCCTCCTCGATCTCCCTTGCCTTTACCACCAAAGCCATTACCTGATGGTTTAAATGGCAGTGGTTTTTCACGCGCAATCTCCACTTCAGGAAGGCTGTCTGGATCTTGGACTGTCAGACTCAAGATATACATAGCCAATTCTTCTGGACTAAATTCTGCAGCTAACTTACGAGCATCTTTAGCAAATTTCTCAAAGTTCCCACGAATAGCTTCGTCTGCGAAGTCTCGTTCGATTTTCTTGAGCGCTACTTGTTTCTTAGCTTGGAAGGCTTCTTCTGCTGTCGCTGGTTTCAAGCCTTTCATGCGTTTCTTAGTCAAGTTTTCAATAATTTGAAGGTAGCCCATTTCATTTGGAGAAACAAAGGTAATAGATTGACCTGACTTACCAGCACGCCCTGTACGACCGATACGGTGAACATAACTTTCAGGATCTTGTGGAATATCGTAGTTGTAGACGTGGGTCACACCTGAGATATCCAAACCACGTGCTGCCACGTCTGTCGCAACTAGAACATCAAGATTTCCATTTTTAAAATCACGAAGGACACGAAGACGTTTGTTTTGGTCTAAGTCACCATGAATCCCTTCTGTACGGAAGCCACGGATTTTAAGACCACGAGTCAATTCATCTACACGGCGTTTGGTACGACCAAATACGATAGCAAGTTCTGGTTGTTCCACATCCATGAGACGTGTCATGGTATCAAATTTCTCTTGTTCCTTGACACGGATATAGTACTGATCCACTAGCTCTGTTGTCAATTCCTTGGCAGCAATCTTCACATGCTCAGGATCTTTCATAAACTGAACACCAATACGTTTGATTGCATCTGGCATGGTTGCTGAAAAGAGCAAGGTTTGACGACTTTCAGGGACACGCGAGATAATAGCTTCGATGTCTTCAAGGAAGCCCATATTGAGCATTTCATCCGCTTCATCAAGGATGAGGGTTTCAATGTCTTTTAATTTCAAGGCCTTGCGTTTGATCAAGTCCAAAAGACGGCCCGGTGTTCCTACTACGATATGGGCACCAGATTTAAGGGCCTTGATTTGTTTCTCGATGCTTGAACCACCGTAAACTGAGCGAACTTTCACTCCCTTGCTACGGCCAAAGCGGAAAAGTTCTTCTTGACTTTGAACAGCGAGTTCACGAGTTGGAGCGATGACCAAGGCTTGGATGGTCGCTTCTTCTGTACGGATTTTTTCAAGAGTTGGCAAGCCAAAGGCTGCAGTTTTTCCTGTACCAGTCTGAGCTTGACCGATAACGTCTTTTCCTTCGAGAGCCAAGGGAATGGTCTGTTCTTGGATGGGACTGGCTTCTACAAATCCAGCTTTTTCAATCTCTGCTAGCAATTCAGCAGACAAGTTAAATTCATTAAATTTCACGTTTTTCTTCTTTCTAAAGATGGTGCGAAGCCATCCTATAGCGCTTAGTATATACTTTTCTTTTCATGACGTATCTTCAACAAAAATGAGATACCGTGTTGCTTCTTTTCCACGAAAGAAAAGTACTAGTTTCTTTGCAACCTATCTAGTATAACACAAGAGCGGGGCAAAAGATAGTAGAATCCTTAAGGAAAATCATGTAAACGATTTTCCACAAATATAAATACAGCCTTATATGATTCGTTTCTCCGTAGCGGAATTGTGCAAAAGTTTTTTTCTTGTGCTAGAATGAAATCAAACAGGAGGATTAAAAAATGTTAACATACGATTTAATTGTTATTGGATTTGGTAAGGCTGGTAAAACACTAGCTGGTAAATTGGCTTCAGCTGGCAAAAAAGTTGCCCTCGTTGAACGTAGTAAAGCTATGTATGGCGGAACTTGTATCAATATCGGATGTATCCCAACTAAAACCTTGTTAGTTGCTGCTGAGAAAGATTTGTCTTTTGAAAAAGTCATTGCTACCAAAAATACTATCACTGGTCGCCTCAATGGTAAAAACTATGCAACTGTTGCTGGTACAGGCGTAGATATCTTTGATGCGGAAGCACACTTCCTTTCAAATAAAGTCATCGAAATCCAAGCAGGTGATGAAAAACAAGAACTGACTGCTGAAACAATTGTCATCAACACTGGCGCTGTTTCAAACGTCTTACCTATTCCTGGACTTGCTACAAGTAAGAATGTCTTTGACTCAACAGGTATCCAAAACTTGGACAAATTGCCTGAAAAACTTGGAGTACTTGGAGGTGGAAACATCGGTCTTGAATTTGCAGGACTCTACAACAAACTTGGTAGCAAGGTCACAGTTCTAGATGCCTTGGACACATTCCTTCCTCGTGCAGAACCTTCCATCGCAGCACTTGCTAAACAATACATGGAAGAAGACGGCATTGAATTGCTTCAAAACATCCGTACTACTGAAATCAAAAACGACGGTGATCAAGTGCTCGTCGTAACTGAAAACGAAACCTACCGTTTCGATGCCCTTCTCTACGCAACTGGACGCAAACCAAATGTAGAACCACTTCAACTTGAAAATACAGATATTGAACTAACGGAGCGTGGTGCTATCAAGGTCGACAAACACTGCCAAACAAACGTTCCTGGTGTCTTTGCAGTTGGAGACGTCAACGGTGGACCTCAATTCACCTACATTTCACTTGATGACTTCCGTGTTGTTTACAGCTACCTTGCTGGAGATGGCAGCTACACACTCGAAGACCGGCTCAATGTACCAAACACCATGTTCATCACACCAGCTCTTTCTCAAGTTGGCTTGACGGAAAGCCAAGCAGCTAATTTGAAACTTCCATACGCCGTTAAGGAAATCCCTGTTGCTGCCATGCCTCGTGGTCACGTAAATGGAGACCTTCGCGGAGCCTTCAAAGCTGTTGTCAATACTGAAACAAAAGAAATTCTTGGAGCAAGCATCTTCTCAGAAGGTTCTCAAGAAATCATCAACATCATCACTGTTGCTATGGACAACAAGATTCCTTACACTTACTTCACAAAACAAATCTTCACTCACCCAACCTTGGCTGAGAACTTGAATGACTTGTTTGCGATTTAAGTTGAGACTGATTTGTTAACCAACAGCCCTCATCGGGCTGTTTTTGCTTCTGCGAAATCTCAAACCTGTCTTTTCCCTCTTTTATGATATAATAGAAACATGAAATTAAAAACTACTTTGGGTCTCCTAGCTGGGCGTTCTTCTCACTTCATCTTGAGCCGTCTTGGCCGCGGAAGTACGCTCCCAGGAAAACTTGCCCTCCAATTTGATAAAGATATTTTACAAAATCTAGCTAAGAACTACGAGATTGTCGTGGTCACTGGAACCAATGGGAAAACCCTGACAACCGCCCTCACTGTCGGCATTTTAAAAGAAGTTTATGGTCAGGTTCTGACCAATCCAAGCGGTGCCAATATGATTACAGGGATTACGACAACTTTCTTGACTGCCAAATCCTCTAAAACTGGAAAAAACATTGCCATTCTAGAAATTGACGAGGCCAGCCTATCTCGTATCTGTGACTACATCCATCCTAGCCTTTTTGTCATCACTAACATTTTCCGTGACCAGATGGACCGCTACGGTGAGATTTACACAACTTATAAGATGATTTTGGATGCTATCCGTAAGGTGCCTACGGCTACTGTTCTCCTCAATGGTGATAGTCCACTTTTCTACAAGCCAGCTATTCCAAATCCTGTTCAGTATTTTGGTTTTGACTTGGAAAAAGGACCAGCCAAACTAGCTCACTACAATACCGAAGGAATCCTCTGTCCTAACTGTCAAGGCATCCTCAAATATGAGCACAATACCTATGCCAACTTGGGGTCCTATATCTGTGAAAATTGTGGTTGCAAACGTCCTAATCTCGACTATCGCTTAACAGAACTGGTTGAATTGACCAACAATCGTTCTCGCTTTGTCATTGACGGCCAAGAATACGGCATCCAAATCGGTGGGCTCTACAATATCTACAATGCCCTTGCTGCGGTCGCTATTGCCCGTTTCCTCGATGCAGATTCACAACTCATCAAGCAAGGATTTGACAAGAGCCGTGCTGTCTTTGGACGTCAGGAGACCTTCCATATCGGTGATAAAGAATGTACTCTTGTCTTGATTAAAAATCCAGTCGGTGCGACCCAAGCTATCGAGATGATCAAACTAGCGCCTTATCCATTTAGCCTATCTGTCCTTCTCAACGCCAACTATGCTGATGGGATTGATACTAGCTGGATCTGGGATGCAGACTTTGAACAAATCACTGACATGGACATTCCTGAAATCAACGCTGGCGGTGTTCGTCATTCTGAAATCGCTCGTCGTCTACGAGTGACGGGTTATCCAGCTGAGAAAATCACTGAGACAAGCAATCTGGAACAAGTTCTCAAAACCATTGAGAACCAAGATTGTAAACATGCCTATATCCTGGCTACCTATACTGCTATGCTGGAATTCCGTGAACTGCTGGCTAGTCGTCAGATTGTTAGAAAGGAGATGAACTGATGGTTTATACTTCACTTTCCTCAAAAGCTGGCAACTACCCTTATCAGCTCAACATTGCCCACCTCTATGGAAACCTCATGAATACCTACGGGGACAATGGAAACATCCTTATGCTCAAGTATGTGGCTGAAAAACTGGGGGCACATGTGACGGTTGACATCGTTTCTCTTCATGATAAATTTGATGAAAATCACTATGATATTGCCTTTTTCGGTGGCGGTCAAGACTTTGAACAAAGCATCATCGCAGGCGATCTACCTGCTAAGAAAGAGAGCATTGACAACTACATCCAAAATGACGGTGTAGTTCTCGCTATCTGCGGTGGTTTCCAACTATTGGGGCAGTATTATGTTGAAGCTTCAGGCAAACGCATCGAAGGGCTAGGGGTCATGGGCCACTATACCCTCAACCAGACCAATAACCGCTTTATCGGTGATATCAAGATTCACAATGAAGATTTTGATGAAACCTACTATGGCTTTGAAAATCATCAGGGACGTACCTTCCTCTCAGATGACCAAAAACCGCTGGGACAGGTGGTCTATGGAAATGGAAACAACGAGGAAAAGGTCGGCGAAGGGGTTCATTATAAGAATGTCTTTGGTTCCTACTTCCACGGACCTATCCTCTCTCGCAATGCCAATCTAGCTTATCGCCTTGTTACTACTGCCCTCAAGAAGAAATACGGTCAGGATATCCAACTCCCTGCCTATGAGGATATTCTCAGTCAAGAAATCGCTGAAGAATACAGCGACGTCAAAAGCAAGGCTGACTTTTCTTAAACCAAGAAAAACTATATCAAAGAACTCCCCTATCTTGTCGGAGTTCTTTTTGCCTGTTCTTTTACCCTTCTCCCTTGCATTTTCTCTCATTTTTTGCCAAAATAGAGGGGTAGAAAGAAGGTAGCATATGTCTAAATTACAACAAATCCTAACATATCTTGAATCAGAAAAACTAGACGTCGCTGTCGTATCTGACCCCGTCACTATCAATTACCTCACTGGCTTTTACAGTGATCCCCATGAACGCCAAATGTTCCTCTTTGTCCTAGCGGACCGGGAACCTCTCCTCTTTGTCCCAGCCCTTGAAGTGGAGCGTGCAAGCAGCACTGTTTCCTTCCCAGTAGTGGGCTATGTGGATTCTGAAAATCCATGGCAAAAAATCAAAAACGCTTTGCCTCAACTTGACTTCAAACGTGTCGCTGTTGAGTTTGACAATCTCATCTTAACCAAATACCATGGTTTGAAAACGGTCTTTGAAACTGCTGAATTTGAAAATCTCACTCCTCGCATCCAACGCATGCGCCTCATCAAGTCAGCTGATGAAGTTCAAAAAATGATGGTTGCTGGTCTCTATGCTGATAAGGCTGTAAAAGTTGGTTTTGACAACATTTCTCTTGATAAGACTGAGACAGATATCATTGCGCAAATCGACTTTGCCATGAAACGTGAAGGCTATGAAATGAGCTTTGATACCATGGTCTTGACTGGCGATAACGCTGCAAATCCACACGGAATTCCTGGTGCAAACAAAGTTGAAAAGGACGCCCTTCTCCTCTTTGACCTCGGTGTCATGGTTAATGGCTACGCCTCAGATATGACTCGTACGGTCGCTGTCGGTAAGCCTGACCAATTCAAGAAAGACATTTACAACTTGACCCTTGAAGCCCAACAAGCTGCCCTTGACTTTATCAAGCCAGGTGTGACTGCACATGAAGTTGACCGCGCTGCCCGTGAAGTCATTGAAAAAGCTGGTTATGGTGAGTACTTCAACCACCGTCTCGGTCACGGTATCGGTATGGATGTCCACGAATTCCCTTCTATCATGGAAGGAAACGACATGGTCATCGAAGAAGGCATGTGCTTCTCTGTTGAACCAGGTATCTATATCCCTGGTAAAGTCGGTGTTCGTATCGAAGATTGCGGTGTTGTTACCAAGGATGGCTTTGACCTCTTTACAAGCACCAGCAAAGATTTGCTTTATTTTGATTAAACTTAGAGACAAGCAAAAAGTCAGCTCAAATTGTGGATTATGTTGTTTTTGCGGAACAATCTGGTTTATTAGATTTTCTCCAAATTAAAGTAAACCGTTCTTTAGTTGATTATGTTTATGGTGTAGAGGCTGGTTTGGATAGTAACGCTCGTAAAAATCGTAGTAGCACAATAATGGAAGGTATCTTAGAACGACACGTTGCAAAAATAGCTCAAAAACAAGGACTTGAATGGAAAGCTCAAGCAACTGCCTCATTTATTAAATCAAATTGGGGTATTGAGGTGCTAGTAGATAAATCAGAACGGCACTTTGATGTAGCTGTTTATTCTAGGGAACGTCATAAAGTTTGGCTCATTGAAACGAACTACTATGGTGACAGTGGAAGTAAACTTAAAGCGGTTGCTGGTGAATTTACTAAACTTAATCAGTTTAGTAAAGAATCAAAAGATGACATTGAGTTTATCTGGGTGACAGATGGACAAGGTTGGAAAACTGCTCACTTACCACTCTCCGAAGCATTTGAACACATTCAAAATGTTTTTAATTTGAATATGCTTAAAAATAACTTTTTGCGTGAGCTTTTAAAATAAATCGCGATAGTTCAAACTAACATTCAAAGGTCAGGTAAATATTATGGAAAGACATTATGCAAGATATTATAAATGCGCATTGCAAGTAAACCCATATTCTTATTCAAAGTTTAGAGGAAAAACTATTATTGATGAAGAAGAGTATAACAAAAAGATACTTGAGGAGTGTTTAAAAAATGGAATAAAAGTAGTTGGCCTTGCAGACCATGGTAGTATCGACTCTTCTACAAGCCTTCGAACCTATCTGTCTGAAAATGGTATTTTAACTTTACCAGGGTTTGAAATTTCTTCGGCTGAAAAAATTCATATGGTTTGTTTATTCTCACCTGAATTCGATAATTCAAGACTAAATAGGATTTTAGGTCAACTAGGCTTGCCTACAGATATTAAAAATGGAACTGAATCTAGCAATCTTTCATGTTTAGAAATTGCTAAAAAAGTTCAAGATAATGATGGTTTCTGGTATGCAGCCCATATTACAGGTGACAATGGCATACTTAAAATTGGGAAAATGAATCATATATGGAAAAATGAACTTCTTTCTGTTGCACAAATTCCGAATAGCGTAGAAAATATTGACCCAAATTATAAAAATATAATTCAAAATACGGATACAAATTATAAACGAAATAAACCTATTGCATATATCAACTCATCAGATATAGAATCGCCTGAAGATTTGTCTAAGCCTGTGGCTAGTGTACTTGTTAAAATGTCAGAATTATCTTTTCAAGCATTTAAAATGGCATTTAAAGATTCGGAATCTAGGATAAAATTAAACAGTACTGAAAAAAAGTGCTATAAGAGCACTATTGACGAAATTTCTATATCTGGGGGATACCTAGATGGCTTAGCTGTTGCATTTTCTGATGAAGTTTCTACTATAATAGGAGGTAGAGGAACTGGTAAATCTACATTAATAAATCTAATTATTTATTGTTTAGATAAATATCATTACACAAAAGAATTTGAAAAATACATAGACTCCTTTGCTGAGTCGAATCTTGGAACTGGTGGCGAAGTTAAGTTAACGATTACTTCATACTCGCAAAATGGACAGCAATTTAATATTAGCAGGAGATATAAACAAAATATTACTATTAGAAATGAAAACGGAGAAATATCTGATTTATCTATTGATGAAATATTGCCTAATTTAGAAGTGTATGCTCAAAACGAATTAATTGAAGTTATAAAATCCAAAAAAAGAATTACCGAATCGGTCAAAAGATTAATTTGTATAGATTCAAAGATACTTAACAAAAGAAAAAAAGCATATGAATCTCTTAATGAAAATACACGGGAGCTTCTAAGAGTTTCAAATAATCTAGAAAAATTAGAAAAAGATACTAGTGATTTACCTGCGAAACAATCACAATTAAGACACTATAATTCTATAACAGGGTTAGAGGAAAAGATTGCTCCTATAACTAAAATTACCGCTATAGACTCTAAAATATCTATACTATCTGATGCTATCTGTGATCATGAAATTACAGATAATGAGATTGTAATAGAATCAATAATTGATGAATGGGACAGAAAAGAAAATGATGATTTAACAAATCTCATTAACTCTATAGATGAATATAATCGAGAAAGTCAAATAATATTCAAACAACAAGAAAAGATATTTTCATCTCTAAAAGAAAAGGTTTCAAAAACAAAAGAGTCGTGGGGGAAATATAAGCAAAATGAAGAAATAAAATTCAAAAAAATATTCAAAGACATTCCAGAAGTACAAGATAAAAATAGTAAAGAAGTGCTCGAAGAATATCGTGGCCTGCTGAAAGAAATTAATGATTCAAAACCTACTCTATTGAAAATTGAAGCAACTAAAGAAGAGTTAGAGAAGTTAAAGAAAGCTAGAAAAGAACTTTTAGAGAATTGCAAAGAGGCTAATATAGAATATATTAATGCAGTATCTAAACGAATTAAAAAGCTGGATAAATCCAATCTAGGCAAATTAGTTAAAATAGAAATCGATTGCCTACAAAATAAAGAATCTTTGTTGGAGGAACTCAAAAAAATTGAAGGAATTGGCGATAAATCAATTCAATCTATTAGTGATTACAAAAATTTTGACATGATTACTTTTATCGAGAATATTCGAAAAGGGCCGGTTGAGTTGGCTAAAGAATATAACTTAACTAGTAACACTTCGCAGAAAATTTGTAGATTAACTAATGAACAATGTTGGAAATTAGAAGAGCTTATTCTAGGTGATATTACTAATATTTCTCTCAAAGTTGGAGATAAATTCAAATCTATGGATAATTTATCAAAAGGTCAGCAGTGTACAGCCCTCTTAAATATTCTATTAGTCGAAAATAGGGATCCTTTAATTATTGATCAACCTGAGGATAATCTTGATAATGCCTATATTGCAGATAGCTTAGTTGCCTCAATTAGGAATAATAAAACAAATCGTCAATATATTTTTGCTACTCATAATGCCAACATTCCTGTCTTTGGTGATGCAGAACTAATTATTGGACTTGTCGAAGAAGATGGACAAGGCAAAATTAATGGACATGCTATCGGATCGATTGATAACAAACAAGTTATGAATCAAGTTGTGAATATTCTTGAAGGTGGTGAAACTGCTTTTAAGATTCGGAAGGAAAAATACCAGTTTTAGTTAATAGACCTTATTTAGGTGATTGCTTTAAAAAGTGACTGATAACTAATAATAAAAACTCATAGGAAATTTATTATAAAACTTTTCCTATTTTAGTAAATTCCAAATAAGGCGCATCCTAAAAAAAGAAAATATATCAACATAAAAGGACAGTATATTATCAACTGTCCTTTTAAGATTTTGCTATAAGTTTTATAAGGTGAGTGGACTCAGATTATTTAGACTGCTGAGTATCAAGCTACCTATAGCTGACTTTTTTATTTTATCTTCTTGACACTCTGAAAGACTACAAATCCCACAACCATTCCCAAGGTATTTTGTAGGAAGTTTGGAAGGATTTCTGGCAAGGCTGCTGACCAGCCATTCATTAGAGTTGAGCCCAGAGCGTAGCCACTTACCATGACGATTGTAGCTAAAACTAAGCCTAGCCATTGCCATTTCCCTTTAAAACCTGCAAAAAATCCTTGCAAGCCATGGTTTACCAAGCTAAAGAACATCCACTGTGGAAAGCCTGATAAAAGGTCAAGCAGAAAAGCTGCTAGTCCTCCAACGGCGGCCCCTTCTTTACTGCCAAAGTAAAAGGCAGTAAAGAAAATACCTGCATCCAAGAGAGTCAATATTCCTGTTGCCGTTCCAATTTTCAAGTAATAACCTAGAACCACAGAAAGGGCGGTTAAGAGGGATACAAGGGCGATTTTAGTTGTTTTGGTTTGCTTCATATTGTCTTACTCCATATTGATCTGCTTGTGCAATAGCACGGTAAACGAAAGCTTTCGAGCTCTCTACTGCTGGTAAAAGTTCATCCCCTTTGACCAAGTGACTGGCGATGCTTGAGGCAAAGGTACATCCTGCACCAGCATTTTGGCCTTGAATGACTGGGTTTTCTAGAACAGTGAAAGTTTGTCCATCATAAAAGACATCCACTGCCTTGTCCTGACTGAGGCGATTGCCTCCCTTGATAATAACTGCTGGCGCTCCTAAATCATGCAATTTCTGAGCTGCAGCTTTCATGTCTTCCAAGGTTCTGATCTCTTGACCCGCTAACAATTCTGCTTCAGGAAGATTTGGCGTAATCACACTGACATGAGGGAAAAAACGAATCAACTCTTGGCAGAGCTCACTAACAGCCACGTCGTGCGTTTCCTTGCAGACCAAAACGGGGTCCAATACCACAGGCACTCCTGGACGTTGCTTGATAAAGTCCAAGGTCTTCTCAGCCACACTGACAGTAGGGAGAAGACCAATCTTAATCCCTGCAAACTCGACATCACGCAAGCTATCCAATTCATGTTGAAAAATGGCATCGTCAGTCGGAAAGACTTCAAAGCCCTTTTCGGTCAAGGCCGTCAAACAAGTCACTGCAACAAAGCCATGCAGACCATTTAAGGTATAGGTAGCCAAATCAGCTGATAAACCACCACCACTAAAAATATCATTCCCAGAAAGGGCTAAAATACGATTATTCTTCATAACGAATCTCCTTTAAATACAAGCCATTCGGTGCAGCCGTTGGACCTGCTAGCTGCCTGTCCTTCTTCTCCAAAATCAAGTCAATCTGCTCAACTGGCATGCGGTTGTTTCCGATTTTGAGCAGCGTTCCCACCATATTGCGAATCTGCTTATACAAGAAACCATTCCCTGAAAAGCTAAAGGTCAAAAACTGCCCTGTCTCATCAACTGTTAAACTAGCTTCTGTAATGGTCCGAACCTTGTCCTCTACACTAGTCCCAGATGCTGTAAAACCGGTAAAATCATGGGTTCCTTCTAATTTCTTGACAGCTATCTGCATTCGCTCCACATCGAGGGGATAGGGAAAGTGAGTAGCATAGTGACGACGCATCGGATTTTTGGGACGTCCTCTATCCACGATAAACTCATAGGTCTTGCTATGTTTTGCATAACGGCAATGAAAATCATCCGCCACAATCTCAATCGAAATCACATCGATATCTTCTGGTGACTGAGTATCCAGAGCAAAACGGAGTTTTTCCTCATCCATCTGATAGGGCAGATCAAAATGAATGACCTGTCCCAGAGCATGGACCCCACTATCCGTCCTACCAGCACCATGAACAGCGATGGCTTGCCCCTTATTGAGTCTCATTAAGGTTTTTTCGATTTCCTCTTGAACGCTCCGCGCATGAGGCTGGCGCTGAAAACCGGCAAAGGCAAAACCATCATAAGAAATAGTTGCTTTATATCTTGTCATAACTTCTATTTTATCAGGAAATAAAAGTGTAAACAAGTTTAAAAACCAATAATTGTCTGGGTACAAAATTCCCAGAAAGAAAAACTTAGGAAATTAATCCTAAGCTCTCTTTTGAAGTGCGTACATAACAAAGATAGAAGTGACAATCAACCAACATCCTAAAATGGTGAAGACCAACATACCATTTTGAGTCACCAAGCCAATCGCCCCAAGAATGAAAGGTGTCGTAAAGGCTCCAAAGCTGCATCCTAGCACTGCAAAAGATGTTGCCTGATTAAGGAGCTTGGCTGGGATTCTTTCAGAAAGAAGCTGAAAGACAGTGGTCAAGGCCACACTGTAAGAAAAACCTGCCACAACACTTCCAACTACCATCACACCCAATGACGGAGATAAGGCAATCACAATCTGCCCCAATCCAAAGGTGATACCTGACCAAAGGAGCAACCTTTCTTTAAACAGAGAGATAAAGAAAGAAAAACTCACACCTGCCAAGATACCAATCAACTGCATGATACTTAAAACCAAACTCGATAACTGGGCATCCCCTAGACCTCTTTCCACCATCAGACTAGGAATACGAATCGTGATAGCTGTATTGGTGCAGACAACAACTGCTGCTTCGACAGCCAATAGAAAAATTAGGCCTTTCATCTGTCCTGTCAAACGAGTCGTTTCGGTCTCTTTTTTCTTTGTTTCTTTCTTTTCTTTCCCATAAGGGACAAAGAGCAGATAAAGGATCAATACTAAAAATCCCGCACTGTAGGCCAAGAAGGTCACTGTCCATCCCAAGGATAAGAGTTGACCGACCACTAGAGTCAAAATCGATGCCCCGACAACTTCTGCTGATCCGCGAAGACCCAACATCTGGATCCGTGTCTTTCCATGATAGCGTTCACTGATGATGGAAATGGCCTTAGCATTGATCATCCCAACACCCAAGCCAAATAAAATCCGCATCGCAAAGACAAAGTTGTACTCCTGATACCAGAAGGGGGCTGTTCCTCCTATAGAGAGGATGAGAAGCCCTAGACTAATCTGAAGACGCTCAGGAAATAACCGCTCCAAAAACCCATTTAAAACCAGCATAATCATAATTCCAAAAGAAGGAAGACTGACCAGGAGCTCGATTTGTTCTTTGGGATAGCCTTGATAGTAGTCAAACATGGCTGGCAGAGCACTTGAGATGGAGAAGGAGGTAATCAAAACGAGGGAGAGGGCCAAAATACTAGCCCGTTCTAAATATTGTTTCATGAATTTTCTTTCTGTATATTTCTCACTGTTTATCCTTTTAAAAGGAAGATGGCAAGAAAAGAAGGAGCCCGATTGAACTAGAGACTCCGTCCTAACTTTCCTAATAGGAAGACTATTTTCGCTTGATTTGCTTGATCAGATAGAAGATGAAGCCTGCAACCATATACGCTGCAAAAATGATCAAACACCATTTGATAACCACGTCCCAACCCTTGTTCACATTTAAAAAGAAATATGGGAAGGGATTGTCCTTGGAATTCGGAATATTGAGTTTTAAGACCAGGCCGTTAAACAAGGCAAAAATCATATAAACCAAGGGCAAGATGGTCCATAAGACTGGATCCCAGATCTTGTATTCCCCACGTTTATCAAAGAAGAGGGTGTCTGCTAAAAACCAGAGTGGAACGATATAATGGCAAAGGAAATTTTCCACACGGTAAAAGTCTGTCGCAATCGGAGCAAGCATAAAATGGTAAATCACACAGGTAATCATGATACTCATGGTAACACCACCCTTGAGACGAAGCAAGGTCGGACTTTGCCAATTTTCACCTGAACGACTCATCACACGGAGCAGATAACCCGTGAAAATCGTTACCAAAAGATTGGACAACACTGTGTAGTAAAGGAGCATACCAAAACCACCGTGCTTGGTAATCTCTAGATAAACTCCTGTAAATGCCGCTAAAAACAAGAGCACACGACTATAAAAGATAAATTTATAATTCAGTTTCATGGCTAGATTTTCTTAACAAATTCTGACTTGAGTTTCATAGCTCCAAAACCATCAATCTTACAGTCGATGTTGTGGTCACCTTCTACGATACGGATATTTTTAACGCGAGTTCCTTGTTTCAAATCCTTTGGCGCACCTTTTACTTTCAAATCCTTGATAAGGGTTACAGTATCGCCGTCAGCCAATTTATTTCCATTGGCATCGATAGCAACAACACCTTCTTCTACTTCTGCAACTTCTGCAGGGTTCCACTCATAGGCACACTCTGGGCAGACCAAGAGACTTCCATCTTCGTAGACATATTCTGAATTACATTTTGGGCAATTTGGTAAGTTGTTCATAAGTCCTCCTTAAACTAACAATTATTCTTTAAAATTCATATGTTATTGAACAGCAACTATTATACCGTAAAATCCTACTTTTGACAATGTTTCCTAAGTCTAGCAGACAAAAAAATCATGCAACTGTTTACAGTTACATGACTTTTAAAAGATGATTGGTCATGAGCACTTATCAAGCACCTCATGATAAAAGGGGTAGCAACTATATTTTACAAACCAGGAGCTTGTCCAAGTTCTGCTGCAAGCATCCAAACTGTTTTCTCAAGTTCAGCCTTAGCACCAACAAAGATATCGTTTGTAACATCATCGCCTTCTTCATCAGTCACATCCAAAGCTTTTTGGAAAAGAGCGATAAGGTAGCGATAAATCGCTAGAACACGTTCCAAGCTTTCTTCAACGTTACGGAATTCTCCTTCTTCTTCTTCGATTTCACTGTGTTGAAGGAATTCTGTCAAAGTTGAGTAAGGTTTGCCACCAAGAGTGATCAAACGTTCACTGATTTCGTCAAGATAGCCATCAAGGCTGTCCATGTATTCATCCATTTTTGGATGCCATACGAGGAAACCACGACCACGCATATACCAGTGAACTTGGTGAAGGGCAATGTGAGCCACATACAAGTCTGCTACTGCTTGGTTCAATACTTCCTTTGTTTTTGCCAATGCTACTGGCGCTGTTTTAGATAATGTTGTTACGTCTTTTACTGCTTCTTTTTTCAATTCAACCATATTGATCACCTCATAATATTATTTTTGCAACCATATTTATTGATTACTATCTCAGTATACTACTCCTAGTAGACAAAAGCAAGAAAATTAACCCATATTAAAAAAGTTGTAATTGACTGATAATTTAAGAAAAATATACAG
>NZ_AJRH01000019.1:0-31694 GCF_000297015.1 Streptococcus sp. GMD6S
ATTTTATCAGGAGATGTTCCAGATATTATTAATATCTATCCTCAAAATATGGATTTTCAGGAGTGGGCGAAGGCAGGCTATTTTGCAGATATGACAGGAAAACCCTATCTTGAGAACATCAAGAATGACTATGCCGAAAAGTATGCAATCAATAACAAGATTTATAGTGTGCCATTAACAGCCAACCTTTATGGAATCTATTACAATAAAACGAAGTTTAAAGAATTAGGACTTGAGGAACCGAAGACTTTTAAAGAGTTTCAAGAGATTGTCAAAAAGATAAAAGATAGTGGGAATTCTCCGTTTGCGGTTGCAGGCAATGAAGGCTGGACATTGAATGGTTACCACCAACTTTCTCTCATTACTCTTACAGGTAGTGGAGACGCGGCTAATAACTACCTTCGCTTTTCAAAACCAAACGCAATCTCTGCAGATGATGCTATTTTAAAAGCAGATGCAGAACGACTCGATTTATTAGCAGATAATGCTCAAGATGGTTGGCGTGGTGCCTCTTATAATGATGCGGTGGTAGCATTTTCGAGTGAAAAAGCCTTGATGATGCCACAAGGATCATGGGCATTAGCCGCAATTAATCAACAGGATCCAAAATTTGAGGTGGGGATGTTTGCCTTTCCTGGAGAAGAAGTAGGAAAAGAAGTCACTGTTGGTGCAGGGGATATGGCATTATCAACTTCAGCTACTACCAAACACCCTAAGGAAACCGAAGAATTTATCAGCTATATGACTAGTCCAAAAGCTATGCAGTCATACTATGATGTAGATGGATCACCAGTTGCGGTAAAAGGCATACAGGAAAAAGAAGATTCAGCGCTTGCAGCTATTTCTAAACTGGCTTTTACGGACAAACATTATGTTTGGTTGGGCCAACGCTGGAACTCTGAAGAAGACTTTTTTAATCTAAGTGCAGGTTACCTGATGGATAAAAATCTGAAAAATATGGCAAACAATCTCAATGCTTTCTTTAATCCAATGAAGGCAGATTTGGACTAGAATAGGAGTTAAGATGATATGGCTATTCGAAAATTTTTAAATAAATACTGGGGTTGGACATTTTTGCTCATCCCGCTTGCTTTACAAGCTATCTTCTTTTACTTTCCAATGGTACAAGGTGCTTTCTATAGTTTGACTAACTGGACTGGATTGACCTATAATTATAAATTTGTTGGTTTAAATAACTACAAATTACTGATGATTGATGGGAAATTCTTCACAGCCATATCCTTTACTTTGATTTTAACTCTGGCATTGATTATTGGAGAGATTACGATTGGGATGGTTGTGGCACGAGCCTTAAATTCTAAGATGAAGGGGCGGACCTTCTTTAGAGCTTGGTTCTTTTTCCCGGCTGTTTTATCTGGTTTGACAGTTTCCTTGATTTTTAAACAATTCTTCAACTATGGGCTTCCAACGATTGGAAAAATTTTAGGAATTAGTTTTTTACAAGAGAGTCTATTAGGGACACCTGTCGGAGCGGTAGTGGCAACTATTTTTGTTCTTCTATGGCAAGGAGTAGCTATGCCAATCATTCTCTTTCTTGCTGGTCTTCAGAGTATTCCAACTGATATTTTAGAGGCAGCATCAATTGATGGTGCAACCAGTAAACAAACTTTTTGGAAGATTGAATTGCCCTATTTACTGCCAACGATCTCAATGGTTTTTATCTTGGCTCTTAAGTCTGGTTTGACAGCCTTTGACCAAATTTTTGCGTTGACGAGTGGTGGTCCAAATAATGCTACAACGTCTCTTGGACTTTTAGTCTACAACTATGCTTTCAAGAGTAATCAATATGGATATGCGAATGCAATTGCCTTGATTTTATTCTTAATTATTGGAATTGTTTCTCTGATCCAAATCAAGCTATCAAAGAAATTTGAAATCTAATAGAGGAGTCCTACACATGAAAAAAGAAGAAAAATTGAATCAGTTTTGGAAATACGTCCTCTTGATAGTCGGTGGTATTCTTATACTTGTTCCTTTGTTGGTAACAGTATTTAGTTCTTTCAAGACAACTAAGGATATCATGAATCATTTCTTTAGTTTGCCCAATCCTTTTACGTTGAGTAATTATGAACGATTGATTTCGGATGGAATTGGAGGCTATTTCTGGAATTCAGCAGTTATTACGGTGTTATCATTGATTGTAGTGGCTTTCTTTATACCAGCTGCAGCTTATTCCATTGCTCGAAATATGTCCAAGAAAAAAGCCTTTGCAATTATGTATTCGCTCTTGATCTTAGGGATATTTGTTCCATTTCAGGTGATTATGATTCCCATCACAGTTATGATGAGTAAACTCGGTCTAGCGAATATGTGGGGGCTAGTAATACTCTACTTAACTTATGCTATTCCACAGACTCTCTTCTTGTATGTTGGTTATATTAAAATCAGTATACCAGATAGTTTAGATGAAGCTGCAGAAATTGATGGGGCTGATCGTTTTACAACTTATCGTCGAATCATTTTTCCAATGTTGAAGCCCATGCATGCGACAACTTTGATTATCAATGCCCTCTGGTTCTGGAATGACTTTATGTTGCCACTTTTGATTCTGAATAAGGATTCCAAGATGTGGACTTTGCCTCTCTTCCAATACAACTATCAAGGTCAGTACTTCAATGACTATGGCCCAAGCTTTGCATCCTATATTGTAGGAATTGTAACGATAACTATTGTCTACCTCATCTTCCAAAAACATATCATTTCAGGAATGAGTAACGGGGCAGTGAAGTAAGAAAGTGCTTAGGGAATCTATAATTCCATACATAGACGAAAGGTTCAGCTTGTTGGCAATTCTATGTAGAAAACAAGAAAGTAGTACTTAGTTGCTTGCAGTTTAGTACGAGTTCGATGTGAACAAAAATCTAAAAATATCTTTCATTTACGAAGCCAGGTCATATAAGACTTGGCTTTCATCAGAAAAAGGAGAACATCTATGACCATTCAAAATAAAACTATGTTGATTACTTACTCAGATAGTCTTGGAAATAATCTTAAAGACTTATATGAGAATTTGGAAGAACATTTTGGCGATGCTATTGGGGGAGTTCACCTTCTACCATTTTTCCCATCAACAGGTGATCGTGGATTTGCGCCAGTTGACTATGATGAAGTGGATTCAGCTTTTGGTGATTGGGAGGACGTTAAGCGTTTAGGTGAGAAATATTATCTTATGTTTGACTTTATGATTAATCATATTTCTCGTCAATCTAAGTATTATAGGGACTATCAAGAAAAACATGAAGCCAGTGAATTTAAAGATCTCTTTTTAAACTGGGATAAGTTTTGGCCAGAGAACCGTCCGACACAGTCTGACGTAGATTTAATCTACAAGCGTAAGGATCGTGCACCAAAGCAAGAGATTGTATTTGCAGATGGTTCAGTAGAACATTTGTGGAATACCTTTGGTGAGGAGCAGATTGATCTTGATGTGACCAAAGAAGTAACGATGAGATTCATCCGTAAGACCATTCAACATCTAGCAAGTAACGGGTGTGATTTGATTCGTCTAGATGCCTTTGCTTATGCAGTGAAGAAATTGGATACCAATGATTTCTTTGTGGAACCAGATATTTGGAATTTATTGGACAAAGTTCGAGATATCGCTGCTGAGTATGGGGCAGAGCTTTTACCTGAGATTCATGAACACTATTCGATTCAGTTTAAAATAGCGGATCATAATTACTATGTTTACGATTTTGCCCTTCCAATGGTGACTCTTTATACTCTTTACAGTTCCAGAACAGAGCGTTTGGCCAAGTGGTTGAAGATGAGCTCGATGAAGCAATTTACGACACTAGATACTCATGATGGGATTGGAGTGGTGGATGTCAAAGATATCCTGACTGATGAGGAAATTGACTATGCTTCAAATGAACTCTATAAGGTTGGAGCGAATGTCAAACGCAAGTACTCTAGTGCAGAGTATAACAATCTAGATATCTACCAAATCAATTCAACCTATTATTCAGCACTTGGAGATGATGATGTCAAGTACTTCCTTGCTCGTTTGATTCAAGTTTTTGCTCCAGGCATTCCTCAGGTTTACTATGTGGGTCTATTAGCAGGAAAAAATGACTTGAAATTTTTAGAAGAAACCAAAGAAGGTCGAAATATTAATCGTCATTACTATAGCAACGAGGAAATAGCAGAAGAAGTTCAACGTCCTGTGGTGAAGTCTCTTCTCAATCTATTTTCTTTTCGTAATCAATCAGAGGCCTTTGACCTAGAAGGGACTATTGAGATAGAAACACCAACAGCTCACAGCATTGTAATCAAACGTCAAAATAAAGACAAGTCCGTAACAGCAGTAGCAGAAATTGATTTGCAAAGTCAGACCTATCAAGTAGTGGAAAACGGCAGAAAAATTCAGTTCTAGTGCTATATTGATGATAGAATTTTTTGTGGTGAAAACGTGTTCATTGTTCCCAAATGACGGAAAAAATGGTAGAATATAAAGATAGTTTAGCATTTATCTTCTGGAGAAATCCAGAACAGAAAGGATCCGTTTTGAAATCAATTGGATTACTGGATAAGATAAGAGGGCTTTCGAAAAAAGATTTCTTTTTATATTTGATGATCATAAGTATCTTTTTACCTTTTTATTTATTCTTAGGGCTCTTTGCTTTATATTTGATAGGTTTACTTGTTACTGGGGAGATGAAGGGAATTATCAAAGGATTGGCCAAACATCCTGTACTTCTCTTTTTTATTGCCTACAGTAGTATCATCTCTATCGTCGCTAAGAATTGGCTTGGATTGGTTGCATCTTTACTGATGTTTCTCTTCCTCATTTTCTTTAGTTTCTACCAGAAACGTCTGACACATGCTTTCTTTCGACTGATACTGCAGACAATCTTGTTTGGTAGTGTGCTCTCTGCGGCTTTTGCTACTTTGGAGCATTTCCAAATTGTAAAGAAATTTAACTATGCCTTTCTTTCGCCCAATATGCAGGTATGGCATCAGAATCGGGCAGAAGTGACCTTTTTTAATCCTAATTACTATGGAATTATTTGTTGTTTCTGTATCATGATTGCCTTCTATCTCTTTACAACGACCAAGTTGAATTGGTTGAAGGTATTCTGTGTGATTGCAGGCTTTGTTAATCTCTTTGGATTGAACTTTACGCAAAATCGAACTGCCTTTCCTGCTATTATCGCTGGAGCCATCATTTATCTCTTTACAACCATTAAAAACTGGAAGGCCTTTTGGCTTAGTATCGGGGTCTTTGCGATTGGCTTGAGTTTCCTTTTTTCTAGTGATTTGGGAGTTCGGATGGGGACTTTAGATTCCTCTATGGAAGAACGCATTTCTATCTGGGATGCTGGGATGGCCTTGTTTAAGCAAAATCCTTTTTGGGGGGAGGGGCCATTGACCTATATGCACTCTTATCCTCGGATAAATGCTCCTTATCATGAACATGCTCACAGCCTTTATATTGATACGATTCTGAGTTACGGAATTGTGGGAACCATTTTATTAGCTTTGTCTTCTGTTGCTCCTGTTCGTTTGATGATGGATATGAGTCAGGAGTCGGGGAAACGTCCAATTATCGGTCTTTATCTATCTTTCCTTACAGTGGTTGCTGTGCATGGAATCTTTGACTTGGCCCTTTTCTGGATTCAGTCAGGCTTCATTTTCTTGTTAGTTATGTGCAGTATTCCATTGGAGCGTCGAACTTTGGTATCAGACATGACGGATTAAGTTTATAAGATTGAAATCTTCTACCTTGAGTAGGAGATTTTTTACTGAGAAAAATTAGTTCTAAATCGAAATAGTTGACAGTTAGAATAATAAGTATTATAATGTTTTCATTCGTATCGATATGGAAATAAATTGGAGGTTTCATGAAATATTGTCATTTGGTAGCCCATCATATTCGTTTGTTGAATGGGCGGATTTTTCAAAAGTTACTGAGACAAGACCCTGACTCTCTTTATCGGAGTGAGCAGGGAAAGATTTTAGCGGTTTTATGGAATAGTAAGACGGGCTGTGCAACTGCGACAGATATTGCGCTTGCGACTGGGCTTGCTAATAATACGCTGACGACTATGATAAAAAAGCTAGAGGAACAAAATCTTATAACTGTCAGTCCGTGTGGAGAAGATAAGCGTAAGAAGTATTTAGTTTTAACAGAGTTGGGCAAGTCCCAGAAAGAAGTTGGGCAACGTGTCAGTCAGAGATTGGATACTATCTGTTACAAAGGATTTTCAGAAGAGGAAATTAGGCAGTTTGAAGCCTTTCAAGAAAGAATTTTGGCTAATCTGAAAGAGAAGGAAAATGAGGTTTAGAGTGGGATAAATTAGTTATTAAAAGTTTGGTAACTTGACCAACCGAGGGAAGTTTTAAATAGAGGACAAATAATGATCGAATATAAAAATGTAGCGCTACGCTATACAGAAAAAGATGTTTTGAGAGATGTCAATTTACGGATTGAGAATGGGGAGTTCATGGTTTTAGTTGGACCTTCTGGGTCCGGTAAGACGACCATGATTAAGATGATTAATCGTCTTTTGGAACCGACTGATGGAAATATTTACATGGATGGCAAGCGCATCAAAGACTATGACGAGCGGGAACTTCGTCTTTCTACTGGTTATGTTTTACAGGCCATTGCTCTGTTTCCCAATTTAACGGTTGCAGAAAATATTGCTCTCATTCCGGAGATGAAGGGCTGGACTAAGGAAGACATTGCGAAGAAAACAGAAGAGCTTTTAGCTAAGGTTGGTTTACCAGTAGCTGAGTATGGGCATCGACTTCCAAGTGAATTATCTGGTGGAGAACAGCAACGGGTGGGCATTGTCCGTGCTATGATTGGTCAGCCTAAGATTCTCCTCATGGATGAACCTTTTTCAGCCTTGGATGCTATTTCGAGAAAACAGTTGCAGGTTCTGACGAAAGAATTGCATAAAGAGTTTGGGATGACAACGATTTTTGTGACCCATGATACGGATGAAGCTTTGAAATTGGCGGACCGTATTGCTGTCTTGCAGGATGGAGAGATTCGTCAGGTGGCGAATCCTGAGACCATTTTAAAAGCGCCTGCAACAGACTTTGTAGCAGACTTGTTTGGAGGTAGTGTTCATGACTAATTTGATATCAACTTTTCAGGATCGTTTTGGTGATTGGGTAACAGCTCTATCTCAACATTTGCAGTTGTCGCTTTTGACCTTGTTGCTGGCTATTTTTATTGCAGTCCCTTTAGCGGTATTTCTTCGTTATCATGAAAAGATGGCGGATTGGGTCTTGCAGATTGCAGGAATTTTCCAGACTATCCCGTCTCTGGCCTTGTTGGGGCTCTTTATCCCCTTGATGGGAATTGGAACCTTGCCTGCTTTGACAGCACTAGTGATTTATGCGATTTTCCCGATTTTGCAAAATACCATCACTGGGCTAAAGGGAATTGATCCGAGTCTGCAAGAGGCTGGGATTGCCTTTGGGATGACCAGATGGGAGCGACTCAAGAAGTTTGAAATTCCACTTGCCATGCCTGTCATTATGTCTGGGATTCGGACGGCAGCGGTCTTGATTATCGGTACGGCGACCTTGGCGGCCTTGATTGGGGCAGGCGGACTGGGTTCCTTTATCCTTTTGGGAATTGACCGCAATAATACCAGTCTGATTTTGATTGGGGCCCTTTCTTCTGCAGTGCTTGCCATTGCCTTTAACTTCCTGCTAAAAGTGATGGAAAAAGCAAAATTGAGAACGATTTTCTCTGGTTTTGCCTTGGTGACCATATTGCTCGGTCTGTCTTATAGTCCAGCCCTCTTAGCTCAAAAAGAGAAAGAAAATTTGGTTATTGCTGGAAAATTGGGACCGGAACCAGAAATTTTGGCCAATATGTATAAACTCCTCATTGAAGAAAATACCAGTATGACTGCGACTGTTAAACCGAATTTTGGGAAAACAAGCTTCCTCTATGAAGCTCTGAAAAAAGGGGATATTGATATCTATCCTGAATTTACTGGTACGGTGACTGAAAGTTTGCTTCAACCAGCACCTAAAGTAGGTCATGAGCCAGATCAGGTTTATCAAGTGGCGCGTGATGGCATTGCCAAACAGGATCATCTGGCCTATCTCAAACCTATGTCTTATCAAAACACCTACGCTGTAGCTGTTCCGAAAAAGATTGCTCAAGAATATGGCTTGAAGACCATTTCGGACTTGAAAAAAGTGGAAGGGCAGCTGAAGGCAGGTTTTACACTCGAATTTAATGACCGTGAAGATGGCAATAAGGGCTTGCAATCAATGTATGGTCTCAATCTCAACGTAGCGACCATGGAGCCAGCTCTTCGCTATCAGGCAATTCAGTCAGGCGATATTCAAATTACGGATGCCTATTCAACCGATGCAGAGTTGGCGCGTTATGATTTGCAGGTCTTGGAAGATGACAAACAACTCTTCCCACCTTATCAAGGGGCTCCACTAATGAAAGAAGCTCTTCTCAAGAAACATCCAGAGTTGGAAACAGTTCTCAATAAATTGGCTGGTAAAATTACTGAAAGCCAGATGAGCCAGCTCAACTACCAAGTCGGTGTCGAAGGCAAGTCAGCAGAACAAGTAGCCAAAGAATTTCTACAAGAACAAGGTTTGTTGAAGAAATAGCTTGAAAATGCTAAACTCAACTTGGTTATACGCCTATACAGAAGAATGCTCAGACAATGTCGTCTGGGCTTTTTTGGTATTAGAGTTACTAAATGTCATTTAAAATGGAAAATAATACTCAATGAAAATCAAAGAGCAAACTAGGAAGCTAGCCGCAGGTTGCTCAAAGTACAGCTTTGAGGTTGTAGATAGAACTGACGAAGTCAGTAACATATATACGGTAAGGCGACGCTGACGTAGTTTGAATTTGATTTTCGAAGAGTATAAGAGAAAATTTTCAGGATTTTCTAGATTTTTACTGTAAATACACTTGACTATTCACAAAATAGGTGTATAATGTGTTGTGAACTACTTAACAAATCAGGATTTCCAGCTCATGTCGACTAAGGATGGAAATCTTGTGTATAGACAGTTCAGTAGATATATAATAGAGCGTTGCGTCCGAAAGTCTATCCAGACACGGCTCTTTAAAAACAAAAGGAGAAGATTATGAAAACAGAACCGATTCATCGTACCAGTATGTGGAAATTTAAGTTAAGTGCTGCCACCATGACTTTGATTCCCGCTGCCGTGGGGATTAACTATGTTGCCAAAGCCTTGGCGGAGGGGTTAAAGTTGCCCGTTTGGCTGGGGTCTTTGGGAACCTTTCTTACCAGCATGTTGGCTGGGCCGGTTGCCGGTGCCATTAGTGGTTTCATCAACAACGTGATCTATGGGCTGACCTTATCGCCAATTTCAACCGTGTATGCGATTACCAGCATCGGAATTGGGATTGCTGTCGGAGTTTTGCACGCCAATGGGTGGTTCTCGTCAGCGCGACGAGTATTTGTTTCTGCTATTATTATTGCCATCGTTTCAGCTGTCATTTCAACGCCACTCAACGTCATCTTTTGGGGTGGTCAGACCGGTATCGCTTGGGGTGACTCATTGTTTGCGGTAATGGTCGCCAATCATGCACCAGTGTGGCTGGCCTCATTTATCGATGAGTTTGTCTTGGATATTTTGGATAAAGTCTGCGTGGCCTACCTGGCATTCTTCATCTATCGTCAGCTGCCGAAGCGGATGGTGCACTTCTTTAGCGATGATAAATGATGACTGATAAAACATTGATTTCTGGAGCGCCACGGGTCAAGCTCAAATGGTACCAGGTGATCGATCCGATTACTAAGCTCTTGTTCATCTTGGACATGACGTTGTTGAGCTTTGCCAGTATGAATTTATTGCTTCAGGCCGGATTAATTCTTGTCGCAACACTGCTATTGTTATTTTCCAAATTGAGTTCTACCACCTTTAAGGCGCTGGGATTCAGCCTGTTTCTGATTTGCACCATGCTGATCATCCAAGGGTTATTTTACAGTCGGAATCAAACTGTGCTGTTTTCTGTGCTTGGGGTGTCGTTCTACAAAGAGGGCCTGATTTACGCCACCACTCTGGGTTGTCGAGTATTGGTGATTATTTTGACCAGTGGCTTTTTTATGGTGACCACGAGTATTTCAGAAAACGCGGCCTATTTGGAACTGTCCGGATTGTCTTATAAAACCGTCTACGTTCTGATGTCGGTGTGTTATATTTTGCCGGAAATGATGCGCAATATGCGGAAAATCCAGCAGGCACAAAAAGTTCGCGGAACCAATCCGCAAAAAACGTTGATTCAGAAATTAAAGTCAGTCCTGCCGGTTCTAATTCCATTGGTGATTAAGACCTTGGATCAATCGATGACGCGGTCGATTTCTCTCCAACTGAGAGGTTTTGATAATCTCAACCGGACTGTCAGAACCTCCCAGCGCGTGTATCGCCTGTCGCGGACGCTGCACATTGGTCTGACTGGATTGGCAATTTTATTGATTGGGTGGAAGATATGGACGAAGATAAACGGATTGTAATTGAAAATTTGACCACCCGTTATCCGGGTACTGAGCAACCACAACTGCGTCAGATTAACGCGGAGGTTCATACCGGCCAGGTGGTTGGGATTATCGGGAATAGCCACTCCGGCAAATCGACTTTGTGCCGTGTGCTGGCAGGGGTCATTCCCAAAATTGTGTCTGCTGAGATTGAGGGCGATTGGCACATGTTTGGCCAGCGAGTGTCTGACAATTGGCCCGTTTATAATGCCATGAATGGAGTTGTACTGCAAAATCCAGCTGGCCAACTAAGCGGGTTGGCAGACACGGTTGCCGATGAAATCGCCTTTGACTTGATTAATCAGGGAATGGCTGAAGGACTGATTCAAAAACGGGTTGAAGAAGTTGCCACGCAAATGGGGCTGATTGAACAGCTGAATTTGCGTCCCGAGAGCCTTTCCGGTGGTCAGATCCAGCGGTTGGCAATTGCCACGGCGATTGTGGCTAATCCGGCTGTTTTGATTATGGATGATCCGACCAGTGAGATGGATCCCCTTGGCCGCCGGCAATTTTTCCAATGGCTGGCCCAAGTCAAAGAGACGACTGTCTTCATTGTCACCAGTGAAATTGACGATTTGTGCGAAGTCGCCGACGTTGTGTGGGTGCTGCACGAGGGTCAAATGGTAGCCCAGGGCAGGCCGGGTGAGGTGTTTAATCATTTGGCAGCTGACTGGCAGATTCCAGCCCCGACAATCCAGCAACTTGCTCAAAAAATGGATTGGCACTTGGCTGATGGCCGGTATCCAGTGAATTACGCTGATCTGAAGGAGGTTCGTTATGTCCACAATTGAACTGAGCCACCTGACGTTCACTTATCCGGAACGGTCCTTTAGCTTGGATGTTGAAGACAAACACTTCGCCGATCCGATGGTGGCGATTGTCGGCCAAAATGGTGCCGGCAAATCAACGCTCTTCAAATTGTTGACGGGTTTGCTGACACCACAAACCGGTGTGATTAAGATCGATGGAGAAAATTTTAATGATCTTAAACCGGTCGAAAAGTTACTGAAGGTTGGGATTACTTTTCAGAATCCTGACGATCAGCTTTTCAACCCGACCGTTCAACGAGAGGTGGAGTGGAATGTCGCGCAGGTCATGGATGACCACGACACGATTACGAGGCGGGCTTTAGAGGCTCTAAAAAGAGTTGGCTTGGATGATAAAACAGATGAAAGTCCGTATGACCTGTCATTGTCGGAACGCAAGCTGTTGAGCGTTGCCACAGTTTTGGCAGTGGATCCGGCGATTTATTTATTTGATGAGCCGATGATGTCGCTTGATTGGGAAAGCCGGCGCAAGTTGACCGCAATTTTCCATCAGTTGGCTGATTCGGGCCACCAAGTTGTGACCATCACCCATGACATGGATTGGGTTGCCGCCGAGTTTGAGTCGGTGTATGTTATGGAACACGGGAAGTTTGGCTTCGCCGGCAGTCCACGGGAATTGTTCAGCAATCACGAACTTGTCCAGCGAGTGGGATTACTACCACCGCGGATTATGGACATAGCGGAGTCGCTGGGTGATTCACAGACATATTTATCGGTTAATGATTATTGCCAGAAAAATCGAGATGTATAGAAAAAGTCACCTCTGCGGGTTTTCCAGGTTGAAGGATTAACTTCAGCTTCTGGCAAGAACTCACATGGGTGACTTTTGTGTTTAATAACGTTTCATGATCATCGGGTGCTTCCTCAGATCACTCGGTTTGATTTTACTTTGTTTCATGGTCATAATCATATACCATTTCTTTTGGATTTTTTGTTTGACTAATACAAAATAGGTCTTCATAGGTCTTCGCATTTTTAGCGCCCATTAGGATCATCAGTATAATTTTCTGAATTAGGAGACTGTCCCATCACTATTCGAACTTCGTCTCCCAACTTACGCTGTTCCCATTCATCCGTGAACCCTTTAAATCGCAATTCTGGAACTTTCTTTTTAACTGAATCATCTATTTTCGCCATAGTCCCCACCATTTTATTGGTTTTTCTTGTTCTTCTATCCTTTTTTGATCTTTGATTTGTTCCTGTAAATTTTCCAACTTCTCTTTAAGAGCGTTCACTTCATCTTTATATTGATTGTCTAAGTGTTTGAATTCTGTTTCCTGTGAGGGCATTTTGAGGGCTTTTAAGTTATCATTTTCCGCCTTGTATTCTTCTAGTAACTTTTTATCTTGCAAGGCTAATCGTTGTTACTGGTCTAACAAATTAGTTAGTTTTTCTATTTGTTGGTCTTTGGTATTTGATTTGCTACTACTTTCTACTTTACCTAAAATTATTTTTTCTGCTTTAGAATTTATTAGATTAGACCCATTGGAACTTTTAAGCTGTAATTCTTTTGGTAACCTTTGGTAGTGATATTGAATATTTTGTTTTGTAACACTCAACTCATCCGCCAGCTCTTTGATCGTTTTTAAGTCTTCACTCATGGTTTAAGTCCTGCCTTTTAACCGTTGGTAGATATTGTTCAACGGCTTTTTTGGGGTAGCGTGCGATATTATGCTTAGAATATTCTTCACGTCTGCTGGCAACATAAGACAAGTGGTCTTTGACACTATTTAGCCCTCTTAATTCTTTCAGTTCGTCATAGAGGGGGTAAACATGGACTTGCAATCCTGCCATGATTTTTGTATCTTGCATTTCAAACGGACTTAGCAACATATTTTCTAGCAATAGCGTGGTGTACTTGCTTTTCATTGCTTCAATAGCTAGCTTATCTTCGGTTTCTGCTTTGCGTGCTTTATCTTCTTGATAGGCGGTATCTTCTAACTTATAGCTGTTATCGTCTGCTTGACGTTTCTTTCGTAACCAGATATCCAATGTTAAACCGTCCGCATCATTCGCTCGATAGAGATAATGCCAACGCCCCTTAATTTTGATATAGGTTTCATCCATTTTCCACGAATAGAAGGACTGTTTATTTTTCTTTTTCCAGAGATGATAGAGGATTTTACTGTATTCTTGAACCCACCGATAAATCGTAGTGTGACAAACATTTATTCCACGGTCATAAAGCAATTCCTGAACTTCACGATAGCTCAGATTGTAACGTAGGTAATAACCAACAGCGACAATGATGACGTCTTGTTGGAATTGTTTGCCTTTAAAATGATTCATCTCTCAAGCCTTACTAACCTTTTTTCTGCTCTTTGAGAAGCTGAAGGTCGTGCTAGTAACTACCTATTTGGTTTGATTAATTCCATCATTTATCTGGTGCTTGCCCTTCAAAAAGGCTTCTATGGTGAGGTTTTAACAACTCTCTATTTTACAATTATGCAGCCAATTGGTCTCTTGGTTTGGATTTATCAAGCCCAGTTTAAGAAAGAACAACAAGAGTTTGTCGCACGTAAACTAGACGGCAAGGGTTGGACAAAGTATCTTTCTATTAGTGTTCTTTGGTGGTTGGCCTTTGGGTTCATTTATCAGTCTATCGGAGCCAATCGTCCTTATCGCGATTCCATCACCGATGCGACCAATGGGGTTGGGCAAATCCTCATGACAGCTGTTTACCGTGAACAATGGATATTCTGGGCAGCTACCAATGTCTTTTCAATCTATCTCTAGTGGGGAGAAAGCCTGCAAATCCAAGGGAAATACCTAATTTATCTCATCAATAGTCTAGTTGGGTGGTATCAGTGGAGCAAGGCAGCAAAAAGCTCTTAAAAAAGTAAAAAAGGATCAGATGATCCTTTTTTGTGTTAGAGCAAAATGAATAATACCGTAATGATAATAGCGGTCGTTATACGAACGATGTGGTGCGAGATATGTTGTTTTTCTTTCTGTTGGCCATTCCAGTAGGCTCCATAGCAGACGATACTCGAGCCCACAATCCATAGAAGAATGGTCGCAACTGGGACGAAGTAAAAGATGGCTAGAGCCAGAGAAGTGAGGCAACTGCCGACCAAGATGCACTTATTTCCTAGACTGTAGTTCTTTTGTTTCATGGCTGAAAAAGCAGCAGCAAGGTGAAGCAATGAGAAGGCGAGAGCTAGTACAATTGTTAGTATTCCTAGAATCATCGAAGTTAACATAGTTGGTTCCTTTCTGAGTTACAGGCTTAGTTATCAAGTGGAGTTGTAGAGGTCATCTCCATTACATCAAGGTAAAATCTCACCACTTGCTCTTCGGTATAAGATTTTCCTTTTTTTAGCCACCAAGTTAGAGTCTCGATAAAGTTCGTCACAACAAAATGCTGGAGGTAGGAGGCTGGAATGTTTGGGTAGGCCTCTTGCAAGTCACCCGCCACCATGGGATAAACGTGGTGTTCGAGTTCCTTGTGTAGTTGGCGGAGGAAGTAGTCGTTTTTGGAAAAAAGGAGACTGGTGACATGGTCCTGGTTTTTCTGAAAATGTAAAAAGATATGCGCGAGGTAGTCCTCGGTAGTAAAGTGTCCTTCCCTTTCAAAGAGATGATGAAAGAGGTAGCGACAGAGCTCATCTAAAAGGAGTTCCTTACTTTCGTAATGACAGTAAAAAGTAGAACGTCCAACATCTGCTAGGTCAATGATATCCTGAACAGTAGTGGCATCATAGCCCTTATCGTTCAAAAGTTGTAAAAAAGCTTGATAGATGGCTTTTTTCGTCTTGCTGACTCGACGGTCTCTTTTTGGCATATAGACACTTGAGACAAACTGTTCAGAACTGAACAGGACTGACAGTTTGCTTCTATCCTTTCTTTGGATTTTATTAGATAATACAAATGAAAGAAGTATGTATATACCCATTATACCAAAGGAGGGAGAGAAATGAGTTCTAAAACATCTATCTGGTTAGCTTTTTTCTTAAATTTAAGCTATGCGATTGTTGAGTTTATCGCAGGAGGAATCTTTGGTTCGAGTGCAGTTCTTGCTGATTCTGTTCATGACTTGGGAGATGCTATAGCCATTGGTATCTCAGCCCTTTTAGAAACAATCTCAAACCGTGAAGAAGATAGGCAGTACACCTTGGGTTACAAACGTTTCAGCCTTTTAGGGGCCATGCTAACGGCTGTGATTCTTATGATAGGGTCTGTCCTAGTGATCTTGGAAAATGTCACAAAGATCGTTCACCCGCAACCCGTTAATGAAAATGGTATCCTCTGGCTGGGAATCATTGCAGTAGTTATCAATGTACTAGCAAGTCTGGTAGTTCGTAAAGGAAAGACAAAGAATGAGTCAATTCTTAGCTTGCATTTTTTGGAAGATACTCTTGGTTGGTTGGCTGTCATTCTAATGGCGATTATTCTTCGATTTACAGATTGGTATATCCTCGATCCACTCTTGTCGCTTATTATTTCCATCTTTATTCTGTCGAAAGCCATTCCTCGCTTTTGGAGCGCACTGAAGATTTTCCTAGATGCTGTGCCAGAAGGGGTCGAGACAAGTGATCTGGAGAAGGATATAGAGGCTCTGACCAATGTCAAAAGTGTTAACCAACTTAGCATTTGGTCCATGGACGGTCTAGAGAACAATGCTATTGTTCACATTTGTATCAAGGACTGGGAGCAGATGATGGAGACCAAAGAAGTGGTGCGTCAATGTTTAGAAGAAAGAGGCGTGCAGAATATCACTATTGAAGTGGATAGCAGTCAAAGTAATCATGCGCAACATAAGCGGAGGGTGAGAGAGTTAGAGCAGAAGCATGGGCATCATCATTAGAAAAGACGACCTCAATAAGAGGTCGTTTTGATATTCTATTCATTCCGTGTACTTTCTCTCAATGTCAGTCTGGTGCCCAGCATGGTTAGGCTAGGTATTTTGCGACCGTGTAGAACTTCCTTGTTAAGAATATCCATCCCTGCTCGGCCCATTTCTTCGGTATAGACAGTGATGCTAGAAAGGGGAGGATAGACCTGCTTAGTCAGGCTGGTGTCGTTAAAAGAAATGAGGCTGACGCGGTCTGGTAGGCTGATTCCAGCTTCTTGAAGGGCACGAAGGGCGCCGATGGCTAAACTATCGCTGGCAGCGAAAAAGGCTGGTGGGAGTTGTTCTCCTAGCTTGTGAATGGCCTCCTTCATCAAGTCATAGCCAGACTGGGCAGTAAAGCTCCCCTGAAAGACCAGTTCTTCATGGTAGATACCATTTGCTTGGGTAATGTCTTTGAAATTCTCTAGCCGCTTATCCTGGATAATTTCTTCCTGGTCGGTTGTTTCCTCAAGGCCTGTGAGAATTCCAATACGGTTCATCCCTTGGCTGAGGAAATGGTCTACAACTTGTTTCACAGCAGTGTAAAAGTCAGTGATAATACAGGTATGACCTAATGAGAGGGTATCGCTGTCTATAAAGACTAAAGGTTTTTGGTATTCTTCAAAGGCAGCAATCTGAGCTCGGCTGAACTTTCCGATGCAGAGAATGCCGATCACTTCCTCGCTTAATGTAAAAGGATGGTCGTTAAAATAGCGCAAGATATCATAGTCCAACTCTTGGGCTCTTTTTTCAATACCGAGACGAATCTGGTAGTAGTAGAGGTCGTCCAACTCCCCTTGTTCGCTGACCCATTGGATAATGGCAATCTTTTGCTTGGGCTTGTGGGATTCGCCTGTCTTGAGATGCTTGGTGTAGCCCAGCTCTTCAGCGACAGTTAAAATACGGTGTCTGGTTTCTTCTGTAACAGATAGACTCTGGTCGCGATTGAGGACACGAGATACGGTCGCGATAGAGACAGAGGCTAGCTGTGCGATGTCTTTTAAGGTAGCCATAAATCCTCCTCCTTTTAGGTTAGTATATCATATTTTTCTGCTTTTTACTGATAGTTTAGTAAAAGTTTAGTAAAAAGGATTGACCTTGGCAACTCCCTTGGATACAATAGAAGAAAACGATTACACGTTAAGGTGACTTAACGACAGTCAAAGGAGAATTTATATGACACAAGATCTTACTACTGAAGCCCTTCGCAAAGACTTTCTTGCCGTTTTTGGTCAAGAAGCAGACCAAACTTTCTTTTCACCAGGTCGTATCAATTTGATTGGTGAACACACAGACTACAACGGTGGGCACGTTTTTCCAGCTGCTATTTCCTTGGGAACCTATGGAGCGGCTCGCAAGCGTGACGACCAAGTCTTGCGTTTCTACTCAGCCAACTTTGAGGACAATGGTATCATCGAAGTGCCTCTTGCTGACCTCAAATTTGAAAAAGAGCACAGCTGGACCAACTATCCAAAAGGGGTTCTTCATTTCTTGCAAGAAGCTGGACATGTGATTGACAAAGGGTTTGATTTTTATGTTTATGGGAATATCCCAAATGGTGCAGGCTTGTCTTCATCAGCATCTTTGGAACTTTTGACAGGGGTTGTGGCAGAGCATCTCTTTGGTTTAAAACTAGACCGTTTGGATTTGGTTAAAATCGGAAAACAAACAGAAAATAACTTTATCGGAGTCAACTCTGGTATTATGGACCAGTTTGCTATCGGTATGGGAGCTGACCAACGGGCCATTTACCTGGATACCAATACGTTAGAATACGACTTGGTGCCACTTGATTTGAAGGACAATGTCGTTGTTATCATGAATACCAACAAACGTCGTGAACTGGCGGACTCTAAGTACAATGAACGCCGTGCTGAGTGTGAAAAAGCTGTCGAAGAATTGCAAGTTGCCTTGGATATTCAGACCTTGGGTGAATTGGATGAGTGGGCCTTTGACCAATACAGCTATCTGATTAAAGATGAAAATCGCTTAAAACGTGCTCGCCATGCTGTGCTTGAAAACCAACGTACCCTCAAAGCACAAGCAGCTCTTCAAGCAGGTGATTTGGAAACATTTGGTCGCTTGATGAATGCATCTCACGTTTCTCTAGAACATGACTATGAAGTAACTGGCTTGGAATTGGATACTCTTGTTCACACAGCTTGGGCTCAGGAAGGTGTTCTTGGTGCTCGTATGACAGGGGCAGGATTTGGCGGATGTGCCATTGCCTTGGTGCGAAAAGACGCTGTTGAGTCCTTTAAGGAAGCTGTAGGCAAGCACTACGAGGAAGTCGTTGGATATGCTCCTAGCTTCTATATCGCTGAAGTTGCAGGTGGCACTCGCGTCCTTGACTAGTTAAAAGGAGGCTTTATAGTGACCTTAGTAGATAAATTTGTAACACATGTTATTGCTGAAAGTTCATTTGAGGAAATGGATCGAATCTACCTAACCAATCGTGTTTTGGCGCGAGTGGGTGAAGGTGTTTTGGAAGTTGAGACTGATCTAGATAAATTGATTGACCTCAAGGACCAGCTGGTCGAGGAAGCGGTTCGATTAGAGACGATTGAGGATAATCAGGCTGCGCGTGAAATCCTCGGTTCTGAACTGATGGACTTGGTAACTCCTTGTCCAAGTCAGGTTAATCGTGACTTTTGGACAACCTATGCTCACTCTCCTGAGCAGGCGATAGGGGATTTTTACCAGCTCAGCCAGAAAAATGACTACATCAAGCTCAAGGCTATTTCTAAGAATATTGCTTATCGTGTTCCATCTGACTACGGAGAACTTGAGATCACCATCAACCTCTCTAAGCCTGAAAAGGATCCGAAAGAGATTGCAGCAGCCAAGTTGGTGCAAGCTAGCAATTATCCTCAGTGTCAGCTTTGTCTAGAGAATGAAGGCTACCATGGTCGAGTCAACCACCCAGCTCGCAGCAATCACCGCATTATCCGTTTCGAAATGGCGGGTCAGGAGTGGGGCTTCCAGTATTCGCCCTATGCTTATTTTAATGAGCACTGTATTTTCTTAGACGGTCAGCATCGACCTATGGCCATTAGTCGTCAGAGTTTTGAGCGTCTGCTGGCGATTGTAGAGCAGTTTCCTGGCTATTTTGCAGGCTCTAATGCCGACCTGCCAATTGTGGGGGGCTCTATTCTAACTCATGACCACTATCAAGGAGGCCGTCACGTATTTCCTATGGAATTGGCTCCTTTGCAAAAGACTTTCTGTTTTGCTGGTTTTGAGCAGGTCAAGGCTGGGATTGTTAAGTGGCCAATGTCAGTGCTACGTTTGACTTCAGATTCCAAGGAGGATTTGATTAACTTGGCTGACAAGATTTTACAGGAATGGCGACAGTATTCAGACCCTGAAGTCCAGATTTTAGCAGAGACAGACGGGACACCGCATCACACCATCACACCGATTGCTCGTAAACGCGATGGACAGTTTGAGTTGGACTTGGTCTTGCGGGACAATCAGACATCGCCAGAACATCCTGATGGCATCTATCATCCCCACAAGGATGTCCAACATATCAAGAAGGAAAATATCGGCTTGATTGAGGTCATGGGTTTGGCTATCCTGCCGCCACGTTTGAAAGCAGAAGTGGAACAGGTTGCTAGCTATCTTGTGGGAGATGATGATATAGTTGCCGACTATCATCAAGAATGGGCAGACCAGCTCAAAGCCCAACATCCGGACCTAGCAGATAAAGAAAAAGCCCTTGAAATCGTCAAGGACTCTGTGGGTGCTATTTTTGCACGTGTTTTGGAGGATGCAGGAGTTTACAAGCAGACGGAACAAGGACAGGCAGCTTTTATGCGTTTTGTTGAGCAGGTCGGAATTTTGCCAGACTAGGAGCTTTCTCCTTGCACAGTCCTATAAAAAGTAGTATCATAGTGTCGTTTGAACTATCAGGAGGAAACGATGAAAGATTTTCATTTTGATGCTATATCTGCCTTTGAAAATTACGAAATTGAAAAAATGAGAGATGGTCATGTTGTGGTGACGACCAAAGTGGTGGACTCGTCGCTCAACTACTATAGCAATGCCCATGGTGGCTATCTCTTCACCCTTTGTGACCAGATTAGTGGTTTGGTGGTTATCTCGCTGGGGCTTGATGGAGTGACGCTCCAGTCCTCTATCAACTACCTCAAGGCAGGAAAACTCGACGACGTGTTGACCATTAAAGGAGAATGTGTCCATCATGGACGCACAACCTGTGTCGTGGATGTGGATATCACCAATCAAGAAGGCAGAAATGTCTGCAAAGCAACCTTTACCATGTTTGTCACAGGCCAGCGGTCAGAAGACAGACAGGTAAGGATATAGATAAACAAAAAAGAGGCTCACACCTCTTTTTCTTATTTCTTCTTCCTGTTTAATACTGCATTGAGAACAATGGCTAGTAAGCTGGCTACGACAATTCCGTTTGAGAAGAACATTTGGAAGGCTGTTGGCATGCTGACAAAGAGATTACTATTGTTGAGTCCGACACCTGCAGCGATGGAGACAGCTGCGATAAGGAAGTTGTGTTCATTGTTAGCAAAGTCAACGCGGGCGAGGATTTGCATCCCTTGAAGGGAAACAAAACCAAACATCACCAGCATGGCCCCTCCAAGGACAGGGCTTGGAATGATTTGGGCGAGGGCACCAAACTTAGGAAGGAGTCCAAGGAGGACTAGGAAACCAGCTGCGTAGTAGATTGGCAGGCGGGTCTTGATACCTGACAATTTAACCAACCCAACGTTTTGTGAAAATCCTGTGTAAGGGAAGGTGTTAAAGATTCCTCCGAGAAGGACAGCTAAACCTTCTGCACGATAACCGTTGCGCAGGCGCGTGCTGTCGATTGGATCTTTCGTGATATCAGACAAGGCCAGGTAAACACCAGTCGACTCAACCATAGACACCGTTGCGATGATACACATCATGACAATAGATGAGATTTCAAAGGTTGGCATCCCAAAGTAGAGAGGAGTTGGGACATGGACAAGCGGTGCTGCCGCAACAGGGGAGAAATCAACCAAGCCCATGGAAGCAGCAATAGCAGTTCCAACGACCAACCCAATCAAAATAGAGATAGACTTGATAAATCCTTTGGTAAAGATGTTGATCAAGAGGATAATCAGAACAGTGATAGCTGCAAGCAAAAGGCTTTGACCAGTTGGCTCTGGGACATTATTTCCCATATTTCCAATAGCGACAGGAATTAAGGTCAATCCAATCGTGGTAATGACAGAGCCTGTTACGATAGATGGGAAGAGATTGGCAACTTTTGAGAAAATACCTGAAATCAGAACCACATAAATCCCTGATGCGATAAGGGCACCAAACATAGCCCCACTACCGTGACTCTGCCCAATCATAATCAAAGGAGCGACGGATTGGAAGGCAACCCCGAGAACGACTGGTAGTCCAATCCCAAAGTATTTGTTGAGTTGGAGTTGAAGGAAGGTGGCCACCCCACACATGAAGATATCTGTGGAGATTAGGTAGGTCAATTGCTCAGCTGAATAGCCCAGAGCTGTCGCAATCATGATGGGAACCAGGATGGATCCTGAGTACATGGCTAATAAGTGTTGCAAGCCAAGAACGGCTGCTTGTGAGTGTTTTTCTTGTTTTTGCATTAGAGATCTGCCTCCTTAAATACGACCTGACCATTTTCGAAACGATCCAAGCGAGCCAGTGATAGGACTGGATATCCTGCTTTTTCAAGCAAATCACGACCATCTTGGAAAGATTTTTCAATCACGATACCTATCGCTTCAACTTTTGCTCCGGCTTGTTCGATGATTTGGATCAAGCCTTTGGCCGCTTGGCCATTAGCAAGGAAATCGTCAATAATCAAGACCTTGTCCTCAGGTGAGAGGAATTTTCCAGCGATGGAAACGGTGCTGGTCACCTGCTTGGTAAAGGAGTAGACTTGGGCAGTTAAGATTCCTTCGTTCATGGTGATGTTTTTAGCTTTCTTGGCGAAAATCATGGGGACATTCAAGGCTTCTGCTGTAAAAATAGCTGGGGCAATACCTGACGCTTCAATGGTTACGACCTTGGTAATGCCAGCAGAAGCGAATTTGTCCGCAAATACCTTACCAATCTCTCGCATCAAGCTAAAGTCAACTTGATGGGTTAAAAAGGAATCCACCTTGAGGATGTTGTCACTCAAGATATGCCCATCCTCAAGGATGCGCTCTTCTAATAATTTCATAAGACCTCCTAAAGTCTAAAAGATGCTTCATTTGCTTGTCTAGATGTTTCTATAGTGATTTAGTTTGCTAATAATGTATATGTATAATACTAGTGCGAGCGAAGCGAGTTTTACTAGATATTTCCCGCTGTAGTGGTATCATATACAATAATCTTGTTATTGTATATGACGGGATTTTTGAGAGTAAAATAGTTCGGGGAACTATTTTAGCCTAAGCCTAGAAATGAAAGAGCTAGGGGCTCAAAAATTAGGGATGAAATTCCCTGGATTCCTGAAATTATCCACAGGATAATTTCACTCCCGTCCGCACTAAATAAGGGAAATATTAAAAATATTATATTTAACCTTGAAGGCTAGCCTTAGCAAAATACTAAAAAAGGACCTACTTAATCCCCTAAGTAAGTCCCCAAAATAGGCATGGCCAAAACCATACCTCAAGCTGACATACTCATTGTTAGGTGTTCCGGCACCTTGTAGAAACGTCGTGCCAATTCACGACATAAACAAGTAAAATGATATTCAATTTTAAATAGGCTACTGCCAATGTTTTTATTTTACACCAATTAGCTTTATAAATCAAATATTTTGTTAGTAAATAGATCATAAAAGCGAACGAATAAAAGGCTGCAAGGCTAGAAAGTATTGTAGCCTTTTATTCTTCTATTCGCTAAATCTTAAAAAATAACCATCAGGATCCAAAATCGCAAATTCATGGGGATATATAAAGCTATCTCCTACTCGAAATTCTCTTTTTGTGAGGGGACGATGGATAGGATAGTCAGCTTCCAGCAGTTTTTGGTGGAGCTGAGGAACATCTGCAATGCCAAAGGAAATATTGACACCGCGCCCGAAAGGATAGGTCAGCTGAGCTAATTCTTCTGCGCTTCCTTCTTCTAGCATAAGTTGGCAGTCTTCAATCGAGAGGAAGAGAAATTTCTCCTCTGGACGCTCGTATTCGACAGAGAATCCT
Source organism: Streptococcus sp. GMD6S (assembly GCF_000297015.1). The sequence continues at coordinate 23,363 of NZ_AJRH01000019.1, forward strand.
AGCAGGTCGCAGTAGAAGTGGCGTGATTTTTCGATGTCAGATACTACAAATTCAGGAATGACAGCTTGATAGTCCATTCGTTTTCTCCTTAGAGTTTAATCTCCAAGACAATGGGTGTGTGGTCTTGGCGAGCACCTGAGTCAATCATATCAGATTTAGTGACCTTGTCTGCGAGACGGTTACTTGTGAGCCAGTAGTCGATTCTCCAGCCAGTATTGTTGATTTTAGAAGTCTTGCTGCGCTGTGCCCACCAAGTGTAGCGTTCTGGAACATCGCCGTGAATGTGGCGGAAGGTATCAGTAAATCCAGTTGCTAAAAGGTTGGTAAATCCAGCACGCTCCTCGTCGGTAAATCCTGGTGAACGGCGGTTGCTAGCAGGATTTGCAAGGTCGATCTCATTGTGTGCCACGTTGTAGTCACCGGTCGCAAGGATTGGCTTTTCTTTGTCTAGTTCAGCCAAGTACTCAGCATATTTGACATCCCAGACTTGACGTTCTTCCAAGCGTTTGAGGCCGTCGCCAGCGTTTGGAGTGTAAACTTGGGTCACGAAAAATTTATCAAATTCTAGAGTGATGATACGACCTTCCAAGTCCATGGTAGAAGGGGCACCGATTTCTGGGAAGCTGATAGTTGGTGTAAGTTCTTTCTTATAGAGGAACATGGTTCCAGCATAGCCTTTACGGGCAGGTTCTTGGGAAGAGCGCCACGTATTTTCGTAGCCTGGGAAGAGTTCTTCTAAAATTTCCAAGTGTTTCTTTGTAGGCCCCTTGGCAGAAAGCTTGGTTTCTTGGATAGCGATGATATCAGCATTTTCGGCGACCAAGGTTTGTAGTACTTCTTGGGACAATTTGGCACGAGCTGAGTCACTAGTTAGGGCAGCATTGAGGGAATCAATATTCCATGAGATGAGTTTCATAAAGTTACCTTTTTCATTCAGATTATAGATTTTATTATACCAAAAAAAGGTCCATTTCCCCAACGTATGGCTTGAAAAATCACTCTCTTTCGTTTATAATTAAGAATGATTTTATGAAAGGGAGTGAAAATAAATGAAATTTTACTCATATGACTATGTACTTAGCCAAATCAGTCAGCAAAATGGCATCATGATTGGCTTTGGAATTGTTCTCCTAGCTATCACAGGATTTTTTGCTTTTAAAGCCTATCGAGATAAAAAGGGGACTAAGTTTCGGGAATTGGTCATGATTTTGGCCTTGACCTTGGTGGCCATGCTTTTGGTGACAATCTCAAAATACCAGACCAATCAAGCCTCTAACAACCAATTTCAAACCTCCCTTCATTTCATAGAGGTTGTTTCCAAAGACTTGGGAGTGGATAAATCAGAAGTTTATGTCAATACTTCTGCAGCCACTGATGGAGCGCTTGTCAAGGTAGGTCCAAATTTCTACCGCGCCATGAACGGGAGCCAACCAGACAAGTATCTTTTAGAGAAATTAGAATTGCATCAAACAGACGCTATTGAATTGGTGGAGGTAAACAAATGACACTCAATTATATGGAAATTTTAATCAAACTGGCCTTGGGGCTCTTCTCGCTTGTTTTTGTTATCAATGTGACAGGAAAGGGTAACCTAGCACCTAACTCTGCGACAGACCAAATTCAGAACTATGTTCTTGGTGGTATCATCGGTGGGGTGATTTACAATAGTTCTATCAGCATTCTCCAGTATGCAGTGATTTTGATGATGTGGACGATTTTGGTCTTGACCCTCAAGTGGCTCAATAACAATGTTCGTTTTGTCAAACGCTTGATTGATGGAAAACCAACTCTCCTTATCAAAAATGGGCAGATTGACCCAGAAGCCTGTCGTTCAGTTGGTTTGTCTGCAGCAGAAGTTGCTCTCAAACTTCGTAGCCAAGGGATTTTCCAGATGAAACAGGTCAAATGCGCTGTGCAGGAGCAAAATGGCCAACTCATCGTGGTCCAAATGGGGGATGAAAATCCTAAGTATCCAGTTGTGACTGACGGTGTGATCCAAGTCGATGTTTTGGAATCGATTGGCCGTAGCGAAGAGTGGCTGCTTGATAATCTAAGCAAACAAGGACATGACAATGTGGCCAATATCTTTATCGCTGAGTATGACAAGGGTGCGGTCACAGTCGTAACCTATGAATAAGAAAAGCCTGGGGTCTTGTACTCTTCGAAAATCAAATTCAAACTGCGTCAACGTCGCCTTGCCGTACTCGAGTACAGCCTGCGGCTAGTTTCCTAGTTTGCTCTTTGATTTTCATTGAGTATTGGCCTCAGGTTTCTATTTGCAATCAGAAAGGGATTTTATGTCCATTATTCAAAAACTTTGGTGGTTTTTCAAGTTAGAAAAACGCCGTTATCTAGTCGGGATTGTGGCCTTGGTCTTGGTTTCCGTCCTCAACCTCATTCCACCTATGGTTATGGGGCGGGTTATTGATGCTATTACATCGGGGCAATTAACCCAGCAGGACCTCCTTCTTGACCTATTTTACTTGCTTCTTGCAGCCTTTGGGATGTACTATCTGCGCTATGTTTGGCGTATGTATATCCTTGGGACTTCTTATCGTCTGGGACAGATTATGCGGTCTCGCTTGTTTGAGCATTTCACAAAAATGCCTCCAGCCTTTTATCAGACCTATCGTACAGGGGACCTGATGGCACACGCTACAAATGATATCAATGCCTTGACGCGTCTCGCAGGGGGTGGTGTTATGTCTGCGGTGGATGCCTCGATCACGGCTTTGGTGACTTTGCTGACCATGCTTTTTAGTATTTCATGGCAAATGACCCTAGTTGCCATTTTACCCTTACCTTTCATGGCTTATGCGACCAGTCGTCTAGGGAGAAAGACCCACAAGGCCTTTGGCGAATCCCAAGCTGCCTTTTCCGAACTTAATAACAAGGTACAGGAGTCTGTATCAGGTATTAAAGTGACCAAGTCTTTCGGTTACCAGGCGGACGAGTTGAAGTCCTTTCAGGCAGTCAATGAATTGACCTTCCAGAAGAACCTGCAAACCATGAAATACGATAGTCTCTTTGACCCTATGGTTCTCTTATTTGTTGGTTCATCCTATGTGTTAACCCTCTTGGTCGGCTCCTTGATGGTTCAGGAGGGACAGATTACAGTTGGTAATCTAGTTACCTTTATCAGCTACTTGGATATGCTAGTTTGGCCTCTTATGGCCATCGGCTTCCTCTTTAATATTACCCAGCGAGGGAAGGTTTCTTACCAGAGAATTGAGGAACTTTTGTCTCAGGAATCACCTGTACAGGACCCTGAGTTTCCTTTAGATGGAATTGAAAACGGGCGCTTGCAGTATGCCGTTGATAGTTTTGCATTTGAAAATGAGGAAACACTGACAAATGTTCACTTTAGTTTGGAAAAAGGGCAAACTCTGGGATTGGTCGGGCAAACAGGCTCTGGAAAAACGTCCTTGATTAAGCTCCTCTTGCGTGAGTACGATGTGGATAAGGGAGCCATTTATCTAAACGGTCACGATATTCGCGATTATCGTCTGACAGATCTTCGTAGTCTTATGGGCTATGTTCCTCAGGATCAGTTCCTCTTTGCGACTTCGATTTTAGATAATATCCGCTTTGGCAATCCTAACTTGCCCCTTTCAGCGGTCGAGGAAGCGACTAAGCTAGCTCAAGTTTATCAAGACATTGTAGACATGCCTCAGGGATTTGAGACCATTATCGGTGAAAAGGGAGTCAGTCTTTCTGGTGGTCAAAAGCAGCGTCTGGCCATGAGTCGGGCTATGATTTTAGATCCAGATATCTTGATTTTGGATGATTCTTTGTCGGCCGTGGATGCCAAGACAGAATATGCGATCATCGACAATCTCAAGGAGACGCGGAAGGATAAGACAACTATCATCACAGCCCATCGTCTCAGTGCAGTTGTCCATGCAGATCTGATTTTGGTTCTGCAAAATGGCCAAATCATAGAACGGGGCACGCACGAAGACCTGCTAGCTTTAGATGGCTGGTATGCCCAAACCTATCAGTCTCAGCAGTTGGAAATGAAAGGAGAAGAAGATGCAGAATAAGAAAGAACAATGGGCTGTATTGAAGCGCTTGATGTCTTATCTCAAGCCCTATGGCCTCCTGACCTTTTTGGCACTCAGTTTTCTCCTCGCGACGACGGTCATTAAAAGTGTCATTCCCCTTGTGGCTTCCCACTTTATCGACCAATACCTCAGCAATCTCAATCAGTTTGCTATTACAGTATTATTAGCCTACTATGGTCTTTATATCCTGCAAACTCTGGTCCAGTATGTCGGCAATCTTCTTTTTGCACGAGTGTCTTACAGTATTGTCAGAGATATTCGTCGCGATGCCTTTGCCAATATGGAAAAACTGGGCATGTCTTATTTTGACAAGACGCCAGCAGGCTCCATCGTTTCTCGTTTGACCAATGATACTGAGACCATCAGTGATATGTTTTCGGGAATTTTATCCAGCTTTATTTCAGCAGTTTTCATCTTTCTGACAACTCTGTATACCATGTTGGTGCTGGATTTTCGTTTGACAGCTTTAGTTTTGCTCTTTCTACCCTTGATTTTCCTTTTAGTCAATCTCTATCGGAAAAAGTCAGTGAAAATCATCGAAAAAACCAGAAGTCTCTTGTCAGATATCAATAGTAAGCTGGCAGAGAATATCGAGGGAATCAGGATTATCCAGGCCTTCAACCAAGAGAATCGCCTGCAAGCAGAATTTGATGAAATCAACCAAGAACACTTGGTCTATGCCAACCGTTCTGTGGCCTTGGATGCCCTCTTTTTGAGACCTGCCATGAGTTTGCTGAAACTCCTAGGATATGCAGTCTTGATGGCCTACTTTGGTTACCGCGGGCTTTATCTGGGAATAACAGCAGGAACCATGTATGCTTTTATCCAGTACATCAATCGGCTCTTTGACCCCTTGATTGAGGTGACGCAAAACTTTTCAACCCTTCAAACTTCTATGGTCTCAGCTGGACGTGTCTTTGCCTTGATTGACGAGAGGACCTATGAACCCCTTCAAAAGGATAGCCAAGCAAAGATTACAGAAGGTAATATTCGGTTTGAGCACGTGTGTTTCTCATATGATGGAAAACACCAGATTCTAGATGATATTTCCTTTTCAGTTAAGAAGGGTGAAACCATTGCCTTTGTAGGGCATACAGGTTCGGGGAAATCTTCCATTATCAATGTCCTCATGCGCTTTTATGAATTTCAGTCAGGCCGCGTTCTCTTGGATGGTGTGGATATCAGGAACTACAGTCAGGAAGAGTTGAGAAAGAATATCGGTTTGGTCTTACAGGATCCCTTCCTCTATCACGGGACTATCAAGTCCAATATCGCCATGTACCAAGACATTAGTGATGAAGAGGTCCAGGCTGCGGCTGCCTTTGTGGATGCAGATTCCTTTATTCAGGACCTTCCGCAGGGTTATGATGCACCTGTGTCCGAGCGTGGTTCGAGCTTTTCTACTGGTCAGCGTCAGCTTCTTGCCTTTGCTAGAACAGTTGCTAGTCAGCCTAAAATCTTGATTTTGGATGAAGCGACAGCCAATATTGACTCTGAAACAGAAAGTTTGGTTCAAGATTCCCTAGCCAAGATGAGACAGGGGCGGACAACCATTGCTATTGCTCATCGTCTTTCGACCATCCAGGACGCCAACTGTATTTATGTCTTGGATAAGGGGCGCATCATCGAGAGTGGAACCCATGAGGAACTCTTGGCCTTGGGAGGAACCTATCATAAGATGTATAGCTTGCAGGCTGGGGCCATGTCCTAATACTCTTTGGAAATCTCTTCAAACCATGTCAGCTTTATTTGCAACCTCAAAGCTGCACTATGATTTTCATTGAGTATAAGAAGGAAATTCTTCAAATCACAGATTTCTTGCACCGCCTTTTCCATTTTGTGGTATAATGAAAAATGTTGACAAATAGTATAATAAAAACAAAGGAGAAACAGCATGCTGAAATGGGAAGACTTGCCCGTGGAAATGCAATCAAGCGAGGTTGAGTCTTACTACCAGCTTGTCTCTAAAAGGAAGGGTTCGCTGATTTTCAAGCGTTGCCTGGATTGGGTTCTGGCCCTGTTTTTGCTAGTTTTGACTTCTCCCATCTTTCTTATCTTGAGCATTTGGATCAAGTTGGATAGCAAGGGACCTGTCATTTACAAGCAAGAGCGCGTGACCCAGTACAACCGTCCGTTCAAGATTTGGAAGTTCCGTACTATGGTGACGGATGCGGATAAAAAAGGAAGTCTGGTGACTTCTGCTAACGACAGCCGCATTACCAAAGTGGGAAATTTCATTCGACGTGTGCGTTTGGACGAACTGCCTCAGCTGGTCAATGTCCTTAAAGGCGAAATGTCCTTTGTAGGCACACGACCTGAGGTGCCACGTTACACCGAGCAGTATAGCCCTGAAATGATGGCGACCTTGCTCTTGCCAGCAGGAATCACCTCTCCAGCCAGCATCAACTACAAGGATGAGGACACCATCATCAGTCAAATGACGGAGAAAGGCTTGTCGGTTGACCAGGCCTATGTCGAACATGTCCTTCCTGAAAAGATGCGCTATAACCTCGCCTATCTCCGAGAGTTTAGTTTCCTTGGAGACATCAAAATTATGTTTCAAACCGTGTTTGAAGTGCTAAAATAAAGTAGTCATGAGAAAATGAGTACAGATAAAAGGAGCAAATCAATGCCAAATTACAATATTCCATTTTCACCACCCGATATTACCGAAGCTGAAATTGCTGAAGTAGCGGATACCCTGCGCTCTGGTTGGATCACAACAGGTCCTAAGACAAAAGAACTGGAGCGTCGCTTGTCTCAATACACACAGACACCTAAGACTGTCTGCCTCAACTCTGCGACTGCAGCTCTTGAGTTGATTTTGCGTGTTTTGGAAGTGGGACCTGGTGATGAAGTCATCGTTCCAGCTATGACTTATACAGCTTCATGTAGTGTCATCACACACGTGGGAGCGACCCCTGTCATGGTGGATATTCAAGCAGATACTTTTGAAATGGACTATGACTTGCTTGAGCAAGCTATTACTGAGAAAACTAAGGTGATTATTCCGGTTGAGCTTGCAGGGATTGTTTGCGACTATGACCGTTTGTTCCAAGTCGTGGAGAAAAAACGTGACCTCTTTACAGCTGCTAGCAAGTGGCAAAAGGCCTTTAACCGTATCGTGATTGTCTCTGATAGTGCTCATGCTTTGGGATCTACTTACAAAGGGCAACCGGCTGGTTCGATCGCTGACTTTACTTCCTTCTCATTCCACGCTGTTAAGAACTTTACAACTGCTGAGGGAGGAAGTGCGACATGGAAAGCCAATCCAGCGATTGATGACGAAGAGATGTACAAGGAGTTCCAAATCCTTTCCCTTCACGGGCAAACTAAAGATGCTCTTGCCAAGATGCAATTGGGTTCATGGGAATACGATATCGTAACACCAGCCTACAAGTGCAACATGACGGATATCATGGCTTCGATTGGTTTGGTACAATTGGATCGTTACCCAGGTTTGCTAGAACGTCGTAAGGACATCGTGGACCGTTATGATCGTGGTTTTGCAGGTTCTCGCATTCGTCCATTGGCACACAAGACTGATAGTGTCGAATCTTCACGCCACCTCTACATCACCCATGTAGAAGGTGCTAGCCTAGAAGAACGCAATCTCATCATCCAAGAATTGGCTAAAGCAGGAATTGCAAGTAATGTACACTATAAACCGCTTCCTCTTTTGACAGCCTATAAGAATCTTGGTTTCGATATGGCAGATTATCCAAGAGCCTATGCCTTCTTTGAAAATGAAATTACGCTTCCTCTTCATACAAAATTAAGCGATGAAGAAGTTGATTACATCGTTCAGACTTTGGTGAGAATTTCCGAAGAAATCCTCGGTTCTGGAAAATAATCATAAAAAAATCTTGACAAAAAGCGGACAATAGCATATAATATTCTCAACAAATCAGAAAAGTAACTATTTTTGATCTTCAGGGAGCCTGTGGTGATTGTGAACAGGTGGTTGGAAGTAGTGAAAGTGGGCTGATTTTAAAAATGAATTTGAAACAATGAAAATTCGGTGCGCACACCTTACAGTGCAACTTGTTGTTAGACAAGACAGAGATGTAAAGGGGAATAGTCCCTTTATAATTGAGGTGGCACCGCGTTACCAACGCCCTCACACGGATTGATTTCTGTGTGTGGGCTTTTTTCTTTCGGTCATTTTGTTTATCTTTTATTAGGACGTTAAGTCGCTTTGATGAACTTATACTCAATGAAAATCAAAGAGCAAACTAGGAAACTAGCCGCAGGCTGTACTTGAGTAC
>NZ_AJRH01000020.1:0-29308 GCF_000297015.1 Streptococcus sp. GMD6S
AACTCTATCATCAAGAGTGACACTGCCATTGGTATTACCTTTTCATCTTTCTTAGCCTTAGGTGTCATCTTGATTAGTGTTGCCAAGAGTTCGACAGACCTCTTCCATATCCTTTTTGGGAATATCCTCGCTGTCCAAGATACGGACATGTGGATCACCATTGGTGTGGGGGCATTGATTCTCTTGATTATCGGGATTTTCTTTAAACAACTATTGATTACATCCTTTGACGAGCTTTTGGCTAAAGCCATGGGAATGCCCGTCAATTTCTATCACTATCTACTCATGGTGCTCTTGACCCTTGTGTCAGTCACTGCCATGCAAAGTGTTGGAACGATTCTTATCGTGGCCATGTTGATCACCCCAGCTGCGACGGCTTACCTTTATGCTAATAGCCTAAAGAGCATGATTTTTCTTTCATCAACCCTAGGGGCAACCGCTTCTGTTTTGGGACTCTTTATCGGCTATAGCTTCAACCTCGCAGCAGGATCCAGCATCGTGCTCACATCTGCCAGCTTCTTCTTAATCAGTTTCTTTATCTCTCCAAAGCAACGATACTTGAAACTAAAAAATAAAAAAATCAATAAATAAGGGGAAACCCTTCTGGAGGAATCTAATGAAAAAATTAGGTACATTGCTCGTTCTTTTTCTTTCTATCATTGGATTAGCTGCCTGTGCTAGTGGGAAAAAAGATACAGCATCTACAAACCAAAAACTAAAGGTTGTAGCGACTAACTCTATCATTGCTGATATTACTAAAAATATCGCTGGTGACAAGATTGATCTTCATAGTATCGTTCCTGTTGGTCAAGACCCACACGAGTACGAACCACTTCCTGAAGACGTAAAGAAAACTTCTGAGGCTGACCTCATTTTCTATAACGGTATCAACCTTGAAACAGGTGGCAATGCTTGGTTTACCAAATTGGTCGAAAATGCCAAGAAAACTGAAAACAAAGACTACTATGCAGTTAGTGACGGCGTAGATATCATCTACCTTGAAGGTCAAAACGAGAAAGGCAAAGAAGACCCACACGCTTGGCTCAACCTTGAAAATGGGATAATTTATGCTAAAAATATCGCTAAACAGTTGATTGCAAAAGACCCTAGCAACAAGGAATTCTACGAAAAAAATCTCAAAGACTATACTGAAAAGCTAGACAAACTGGACAAGGAAGCCAAAGAGAAATTTAACAATATCCCTGCTGAAAAGAAACTCATCGTAACCAGCGAAGGATGCTTCAAATACTTCTCTAAAGCTTACGGAGTTCCAAGTGCCTACATCTGGGAAATCAACACAGAAGAAGAAGGAACACCGGAACAAATCAAGACCTTGGTTGAAAAACTTCGCCAAACAAAAGTTCCATCACTCTTTGTTGAATCAAGTGTCGATGACCGTCCAATGAAGACTGTTTCACAAGACACAAATATCCCAATTTACGCACAAATCTTTACTGACTCAATCGCTGAAGAAGGTAAAGAAGGTGACAGCTACTACAACATGATGAAATACAACCTTGACAAGATTGCTGAAGGTTTGTCAAAATAATCCATTAAAAACGTCATTCTCACCGAATTGGCGTTTTTTTACACTTTCCGGTCAAATCATTGGAAAAATCTGATAATTCTCGGTAAAATGAAAGAAAAAAGAATGGAGTAGTTTCATGACCACTTTTCTCGGAAATCCTGTAACTTTTACAGGTAAACAACTGCAAGTCGGAGACAAGGCACTTGACTTTTCTCTTACAACAACCGATCTCTCTAAAAAAACGCTAGCTGACTTTAATGGAAAGAAAAAAGTCTTGAGTGTTGTCCCTTCTATCGATACTGGTGTCTGCTCAACGCAAACACGTCGCTTCAACCAAGAACTTGCCAACCTTGACAACACCGTCGTTCTTACCGTTTCTATGGACCTACCATTTGCCCAAGGACGCTGGTGCGGGGCTGAAGGTCTTGACAATGCCATCATGCTTTCAGACTACTTTGACCATTCTTTCGGACGTGATTATGCCCTCTTGATTAACGAATGGCATCTCCTTGCACGTGCCGTCTTTGTTCTCGATGCTGACAATGTCATCCGTTATGTAGAATACGTTAACAATATCAACACGGAGCCAAACTTTGAAGCTGCTATTGCTGCAGTTAAAGAACTAGACTAAAATCACAAGCATTATGACAGAAAGCTAGAGAAATCTAGCTTTTTTTGGTATACTAGATGGAGAGAATATACAAGAGGAAACGAATGACTCCAAATAAAGAAGATTATTTAAAATGTATTTATGAAATCGGTACGGACATGCAAAAAATCACCAACAAAGAAATTGCTGCCCGTATGCAGGTCTCTCCGCCTGCTGTAACAGAGATGATCAAACGCATGAAAAGTGAAAATCTCATCCTCAAGGATAAGGAGAACGGCTATCTATTGACAGATATTGGCCTCAAACTGGTCTCTGAGCTCTATCGTAAACACCGTTTGATTGAAGTCTTTCTAGTTCACCATCTAGACTATACTAGCGATCAAATCCACGAAGAAGCTGAGGTCCTAGAACACACAGTCTCTGACCTATTTGTAAAGAGACTGGATAAACTGCTTGGTTTCCCTCAAACTTGCCCCCACGGTGGAACCATACCAGCCGAGGGAGAACTCTTGGTTGAAATCAATAACCTTCCACTAGCAGCTGTCCAGGAAGCTGGAACCTATCTCCTGACTCGCGTTCATGATAGTTTTGAACTACTCAAATATCTAGAAAAGCACGCAATTCATATCGGTGACCAACTCCAAGTCAAGCAGTTTGATGGCTTTTCCAATAGCTTTACTCTGGTCAACAAAGGTGAAGATCTCCAAGTTAGCATCGATATCGCCAAACAACTCTATGTCGAAAAAATCAACTAACCCCTTATTCCTGAAAGAAGTTCCTTTCAGGGATTTTTTATCATTTTAGTTGTAAGTCCCATTCATTTGGTGTAGAATGAAGCTAGATAAAAGAGGGAGGTTTTCCTATGAAAAAGCTCTTTAGAATCCATTTTGCAGCCATTGCAGTCAGCGATTTACTACTGTTGGTAACTTTCAGACCCCGATACGAACTTTCTTTGGAGAGAGGCCTGATTTTTTGCTTCATTTTCATCCTTGCTCAAGGACTACTGCTATTTCGCTTGGTCAATCGACTCAAAAAACATTTCTCTGAGATTTATCCTCAGATGAACAAAAAAATTCGCCTCTACTATTTAGGGGTGCTCATCAGCGATTTTCTATTATTTGTCTTTTTAGCAATCACTGGCCCTCAATATTTCTACTCTCTTACTCCAGTCTTTACTTCCTGTCATTCTACTTTATATTATATAACGGCTAGCCACCTAAGAGAAAACTATCCAGACTTTTACAACAAACATACCTCTTTATGGGAGTGTCTATAAACAAAAACCAAGCCAGCTGGCTTGGTTTTCTTATCTATTTTTAGTATCAAGAATGATGGTGACTGGTCCATCATTTACCAGCTCCACCTGCATATCCGCTCCAAAAATACCTGTCTGAACAGGTACTTCCTGTGCTAGCTTTTGATTGAGAGCATCATAGAAATCTGATGCCATATCCGGCTTGGCTGCACCTGTAAAGGCTGGACGATTGCCCTTCTTGGTATCTGCAAAGAGGGTAAACTGAGAAATAGAAAGGATTTCGCCCCCAATATCCTTAACAGACAGATTCATCTTACCTTCTGCATCTGAAAAAATCCGCATATTGACCAGTTTTCTCACAGCATAATTCAGATCTTCCTCTTGGTCCTCTGGGCCAACACCGACCAGTAATAAGAGTCCCTGATTGATTTTTCCCTGAACCTGACCTTCGATATTCACTTGGGCTTTTTTAACCCGTTGGATAATGATTTTCATAAGCGCCTTTCTATTCAATTATCCGTTGGTTCGTTTGACTGAGTATACCTCTGGCACACTCTTGATTTTGTCAACGACCGTTGTCAGCGTAGAAAGGTTTGAAATTCCAAAGGACACATGGATATTGGCAAATTTCATATCCTTGGTTGGTTGGGCGTTAACGGTTGAGATATTCTTAGTTGTGTTGGAGAGAACTTGCAGAACATCGTTTAAGAGCCCTGTACGGTTGAGACCATAGATATCAATGTGGGCAGTGTATTCCTTGCTTGAGAATTGGTCTTCCCATTCCACATCAAGGAGACGTTGTTCATAGTTTTCTTGGGCGCGAAGGTTCATACAGTCCACACGGTGAATAGCTACACCACGACCCTTGGTAATGTAGCCAACAATGTCATCACCCGGAACGGGATTGCAACACTTAGCAATCCGTACTAGGAGACCTGAGGCACCTTCAATCACCACACCACCCTCATGTTTGACCTTGAGGGTTTCTTTATTCTCAACCTTAACTTCGCCACCTTTGACAAGCTCTTCTGCTTCCGCCTTGGCCTTAGCGCGTTCTTCCTCACGACGTTCCTTTTCAGTCAGACGATTAAAGACCGTAATAGCACCGATTTCTCCAAAACCAATGGCCGCAAAGAGAGACTCTTCTGTCTTGTAACTGGTCTTTTGAAGGACTTGGTCCATGTGACGCTTGTCCATGAATTTATTGGCTACATAGCCGTTTTCTTGGAACTGAGCTATCAGCATTTCACGGCCCTTGTTAACAGACAATTCCTTGTCTTGGTTTTTAAAGAACTGACGAATCTTGTTGCGTGCCTTACTGGTCTTGACCATGTTGAGCCAATCACGACTCGGGCCAAAGGAGTTAGGGTTGGTGACAATTTCGACCTGATCCCCAGTTTTGAGCTTGGTTGTCAGAGGAACCATGCGGCCATTGACCTTGGCACCAGTTGCTTTTTCACCGACTTTGGTATGAATTTCATAGGCGAAGTCAATCGGGCCTGAATCTTTTGGAAGGGAACGCACAGCCCCATCTGGGGTAAAGACGTAAATCTCCTCAGCCAGATAGTTTTCCTTAACAGAATCCACAAATTCCTTGGCATCATCCGCCTGGTCTTGCAACTCAATCATTTCCTTGATCCAGTTCATCCCGATAGCTGATTCTTTGCTGTTGACCTGCCCCTTGATTCCTTTCTTATAGGCCCAGTGAGCTGCTACCCCGTACTCAGCCACCTCGTGCATTTCCTTGGTACGAATTTGGAATTCAATCGGACCTTTTGGTCCATAGACAGTCGTATGGATAGACTGGTAACCATTGGCCTTACGGTTAGCGATATAATCTTTAAAACGCCCAGGCATTGGTTTCCAAAGCTCATGCACATAGCCCAGCATGGCATAGACATCACTATGAGTCTCTAGGATACAGCGAATGGCAATCAGGTCATAAATTTCCTCAAAACGTTTCTTCTTATCCTGCATCTTGCGATAGATAGAGTAGATATGCTTGGGACGGCCATAGATTTTCCCTTTTAGATTGCGTTCGGAAGTGTAGTCCTCTAACTTTGTCACGACTTCATCGACCAAAGCCTCTCGCTCTCTGCGTTTTTCCTTCATCATGTGAGTAATCTTGTAAAACTCAGTTGGATTGAGATAGCGGAAGGACAAGTCTTCTAACTCCCACTTGACGCTGGAAATCCCCAGACGATGAGCAAGTGGTGCATAAATTTCCATGGTTTCTCTGGAGATACGTTCTTGCTTGTCTTTTCGTAGGTGGTTAAGCGTTCTCATATTATGCAAGCGGTCAGACAGTTTAACCAAGATAACGCGAATATCCTCAGACATGGCCATGAGCATCTTGCGGTGATTTTCCGCTAATTGCTCCTCAATCGATTTGTACTCGACCTTACCAAGCTTAGTCACTCCATCAACAATGATACGAACATCATGACCAAACTCTTGCTCTAAATCATCCAGTGTCGCATCCGTATCCTCAACCACGTCATGCAAAAAACCGCAGGCAACCGTCACGGCATCTAGCTTGAGTTTAGCTAAAATCCCTGCCACCTGAATGGGATGAATAATATAGGGCTCGCCAGATTTACGGTATTGACCACTATGGCATTCAACGGCGTAAACCAAGGCTTTATGTACAAAAGCAACATCTTCTTTCGATAAATATTTTTGCGTTAAAGCGACAACCTCATCGCCCGTCAAATTCACTTCTTTCGGCATCTATTCTCTCCAATTCTTCCTACCATTTTATCACTTTTTTAAGAATATTAAAACTAGAAAAGCCTGTTTTCATGCCTAGCCTATGCATTTAAATAGAAAAAGCACTGCAAGAGAAACTCTACAGTGCTTTGCTATTCTATTTATTTATCTTAGTAGATTGTTTTCTCAGTTTCTACGTCGAAGAAGTGCGCTTTGTTCAAGTCAAATCCAAGTTCAACTGTTGCACCTGTTTGCAAGTAGTCACGAGCATCCACTTTTGCAACAAATTCATCTTTACCAACTTGGCAGTAAAGGTGAGATTCTGAACCAAGCAATTCTGATACAGAGATAGTTGCTTTAACCACTGATTCTGGGAATGTTTCAAGGAAAGCAGGTTCTGCATTCACATCTTCTGGACGAATACCGAAGATCAATTCTTTACCTTCGTAGCCTTTATCACGAAGAACTTTCAATGCTCCTTCTGGAACTTTCAAGCGGAAACCGTCAGAAACAATTTCGCTACCAACCAATTTCACATTGATGAAGTTCATAGCTGGGCTTCCGATGAATCCTGCTACGAATTTGTTAACTGGGTTTTTGTAAACTTCTTGAGGAGTACCGATTTGTTCTACACGTCCGATAGTACCTGTACCAGCAGGGTTCTTAGTAGCTGACATGATAACGATACGGTCTGCCAATGTCATCGCTTCTGTTTGGTCGTGCGTTACGTAGATGGTTGTAGCACCGATACGACGGTGGATCTTCGCAATTTCAGCACGCATAGATACACGAAGTTTGGCATCCAAGTTTGACAAAGGTTCGTCCATCAAGAATACTTTTGCATCACGGACAATCGCACGACCCATGGCAACACGTTGACGTTGACCACCAGAAAGGTCAGCAGGTTTACGATCCAAGAACTCTTTCAAGCCAAGGATTGCTGCAGCTTCTTGCACACGTTTGTCGATATCTTCTTTGCTGTATTTACGCAATTTCAAACCGAAAGCCATGTTGTCATATACAGTCATGTGTGGGTAAAGAGCGTAGTTTTGGAATACCATGGCGATGTCACGGTCTTTTGGAGCTACGTCGTTGACAACCACGCCATCGATAGATGCAGTACCTTCTGTGATGTCTTCAAGACCTGCAATCATACGAAGAGTTGTTGATTTACCACATCCTGAAGGACCTACGAAAACGATAAATTCCTTGTCTTTGATGTCCAAGTTGAAGTCTTCAACTGAGTAGTGTTCGCTGTTTGGATATTTTTTGTAAATGTTTTTAAGATTTAATTCTACCATGGAAGGTAAACTCCTTTTGTCTTTTGATAGTTTTATTATAGATGAAAACGCTTTACTTTTCTATGGCAAGGTGACCAAAAAAATAAAAAAGTTCTGTGCAACTTGCACAAAACTTTAGAGAATATCTGGTAAAATCAACTGATAACAAAGGCTGAGATCCGTCAACTCCTTCAACTGAAGTCCTGTTAATTCTTCCCATTTATCAATCTTGTATTGGAGAGAATTGCGATGCAGATAGAGTTGCTGGGCTGTTTTAGTTAAGACAGCACTGTTTTCCCAGAGAGAAAGAATGATCTCCTGAATCTGATCTTGGTCCAGAATCAACTGACGAAGGTATTCTTTGATAATTCTATGGTCAACCAGCCCTTCCCCAAGACTCCAAAGATAGAGCTGTGAAAAAGTATGAACCCCTTGATGCCCCTGACGCCACCAAGCCTTAAACAAGTCCCGCTCTGCTTGGATTAAATCTGACAAAGCCTGATACCCAGTCTGTGACCAAACCTGCCCCAACATGATAGACAGACGAAGACCAAAGTCATACTCTACTGCCTCAATCGTATCGGATAAGATTGAGCGAACAGAGCTGTATTTATCTTGCTGGAGAATAAAAACATAGTCCTGAACTCCGACCTGCAACACTGTCTGGCAGTTAGGAAAGAGGGTCTGCATCATATCCAGCCAAGAGGCTAGATTTTCCTGTTGGTAATAGGATAGATGGCAATAAACCAGTTGTATCTTTTTAAAAGTTTGAGGTGCCTGCCCCTTTCCCTCGATCAGATAGGAATACCAAGGATTGAGTGAACTAGCCTGCTCCTGCTGGGTTAAAAGGGCAATTAACTGCTTTTCACGCTCGCTGAGCCCAGTTTCTTCCAGTAAAATCCACTGTTGAGAAGATAGAGGAAGTGTAAGATATCCTAGTTTCTCTATTGGCTGATCTGAAATCTGAGCCTCAGGAAACCAGTCTAGTAATTCTTTTGCAAGCATTTCTACGCCTCCACTTTTTGGATACACCACAAAATCAAGGTCTCTAGACGCTCCATATTATCAGTCAGATGAAGATAACCCATCACTGCTTCAAAACCTGTAGACATGCGATAAGTTACGACATCTGCATTTTTAGCCTTTGTGTGGCTATTGGTATTGCGCCCACGTTTATAGATTTCTTCTTCTTTTTCCGTTAAAACTTGCTCCTCCAACATCAGGGAAATCAGGCGAGCCTGAGCCTTGGCCGATACATACTTGGTCGCCTCTTGGTGAAGTTTATTGGGCTTGGTCATGCCTTTTAGGATGAGGTGGCGGCGAATATACATGGAATACACCGCATCCCCTTCAAAGGCTAGCGCAATTCCGTTAATGAGATTGACATCAATCACGTGTCCACCTCACTCCATCCTTGGTATCAAGGAGCTTAATCCCTTGAGCAGCCAGTTGATCACGGATTTGGTCTGCTGTCGCAAAGTCACGATTAGCACGCGCTTCTTGACGTTTTTGGATTAAGGCTTCAATGTCTGCATCCAAAACTTCCTCAACAAAGACAATCCCAAAGACCTCCAACATAGCCGCAAGAGCTTCCTTAACACTTGCATCATAGTTTCCTGAGTTGATCCATTTGGCCATTTCAAAGACAACTGTGATACCGTTGGCGGAGTTGAAATCCTCATCCATAGCTGCTACAAACTTGTCTTTAAAGGCTTGCAATTCTTGTGCATCTACAGTCCCAGAAAATGGTTGCTCGTAAGTGTTCTTCAGATATTTGAGATTGGTCTCGGCATCATGCACTGCTTTTTCCGTAAAGTTGATTGGTTTACGGTAATGCTGAGTGGCAAAGAAGAAACGAAGCACTTGGCCATCAAGAGTTTTGAGGGCATCGTGTACGGTGATAAAGTTGCCCAAGGACTTGGACATCTTGACATTATCGATATTAACAAAGCCATTGTGCATCCAGTAGTTGGCGAAAGTCTTGCCTGTTTTGGCTTCTGACTGGGCAATTTCATTGGTATGATGCGGAAATTCCAGATCGGCTCCCCCACCGTGAATATCAATGGTATCGCCCAAAATCTCTGTTGACATAACCGAACACTCGATATGCCAACCCGGACGACCAGGTCCCCAAGGACTGTCCCAAGAAATCTCGCCTGGTTTTGCAGCTTTCCAAAGGGCAAAGTCTACAGGATTTTCCTTGCGAGCCGTTTCTTCATCGGTACGACCTGAAGCACCCAGCTCCAAATCTTCCAAGGTTTTATTGGCCAACTTAGCATAGTTGTGAGATTTTTCCACGCGGAAGTAAACATCTCCTTGACTCTCGTAGGCAAAGCCTTTTTCAACCAAGTCAGCGACAAAACGAATGATGTCAGCCATAAACTCTACTACACGCGGATGGCGAGTCGCAGGTTTCACGCCTAAGGCTGTCACATCCTCACGAAAGGCAGCGATGTACTTGTCCGCAACCTCCAGAGGCGTGATACCTTCTTCCTTGGCACGGTTGATAATCTTATCGTCTACATCTGTAAAGTTGGAAATATAGGCAACTTCGTAGCCACGGTATTCGAAATAACGACGAATGGTATCAAAAGCCACCGTCGAACGGGCATTC
Source organism: Streptococcus sp. GMD6S (assembly GCF_000297015.1). The sequence continues at coordinate 9,997 of NZ_AJRH01000020.1, forward strand.
CCCACGTGGATATAGTTGTATACCGTTGGCCCACAGACATACATGCGAACCTTTCCTTCTTCGATTGGGACAAATTCTCGCAAATCACGAGACATGGTGTCGTAAATTTTAATCATGCAGTCCACTCCCTTCTCTATTTCTGACTTTTTCGGCTGAAAACCAGCTCTGCAAATGGGCCAAATTGTCTGAGGCTATCCAGTTGGTAAAAGCGCTGCCCTTCCTCTTGGGTAAAGAGGGGAACCCCCTTTCCTAGGATAAGGGGTGCTATCTGAATAATGAGGTGGTCGAAAAGATCCGCATCCAAGAGCGGTCCTACCAAGGAATTACCACCAATCACAAAGACATTTTTGCCTTTGTCAATCTGCTGAACAAAGTCCACCACATCCCCAGCTACTGGCTGGTAATTGCTGACAGGCAGGTGCCTATCATGCGTAAAGACATAGTTTTCCGTAGCTTGATAAAAACTTTCTACATCTTGCAAATCTTGGATTTCCTCAAAGGTCCGCTTGCCCATGATGGTGATATCCATTTGCCTGTAAAAGTCATCATAGCCTGTATCCTCTACAGAACCAAGCTGATGCAGCCAGTCTATCCTGTGCTGGCCGTCTGCCAAGTAGCCATCCATGGTGATACAGCCGTAAAAATATACTGCCATTCTTGTAGTTACCTTTCTAGTTCCTTTGCTATTTTCAAAGCGATAGTGAAAAAAGTCATGGCATCAGCTGTCCGCTCTTCATGGCGGGCATCCCAGATTCGGTTATGATGATCCACATAGTCAGCTGTGTAGAAGAATTGATAGACCTTGCTCTTGCGAAATTGACTCCAAGCCATGATAGCTGAAGCTTCCATATCCACCACTTTGGCTCCAGCAGCCAAGCGACGCTTGACCTTATCAGGCGTTTCTCGATAAAAGGCATCAGTCGTCCAAGACTTGGTGCGGATATGCTCGACGCAAGATTTGTTCAAAGCTTCTTCCATAGTTAAGAGCAAAGTTTCATCATAAGCTATCTCATCACTTGGAGGAGCGTAATGGTAACTTGTACCTTCATCACGTAGAGCTGAACTTGGTAGGATAATCTTATCTGCCTGAATAGACTGATCTAGAACTCCGCAAGAACCCAAAACAACAAAGTTCTTAAATCCTCTTGCTTTGAGTTCTTCTAAGAGTCCAACAACCATCGGGGCTCCAATCGTAGCTATAGCAACGGCTACCTTACTCCCATCTTTTTCATAGATATACCATGGAAATCTACCATTTAGATTGGTTAGATAGCCACCTTCATAAACATCTTCAAACTGCTTTACTCGTTCAACGATTTCTCCATTAAAAGATAAAATAATCGTGTCACAGACTTCTCCACCATCACGAATACTTCGATCAGTTGGTTCGATAACAGCAGGTACATTTTCGAATTCTTCTAATAGCATTTTTCTATTCTTTCTCATTCAGATAAACTACCTGTGTCTGTTTGATAAAGCCGATTTTTTCATACAAGCGCTTGGCACCTACGTTGCTATCTTCCACGGCAATCTGAAATTCCTTGTCATTTTGCTCAATTAGTTGGTTGACAAGGGATTTTGCTAAATAGCTTCCATAGCCTTTTCCACGTTCAGGTTCCGATATTGCTAAACCGTAGAAGTAATTCGTATCGCTCGATAAATCAATCGTGCAAGTTCCAATGACCTGACCGTTTTTTAATAAAATATATAAGCGACTTTCCGGATCTTTCAGAGCTTCAGCGACATATCTATCCACAACTTCTCTCGATTCATGTTCCTCTGAAAATACCTGAAATTTTAACTGACTAATTTGATCTTGATACGAACTATCTGCTAACATAACTTCCAGATTGGAAAGCTTTTCTAACGGATAAGGCCTTCTATCCTTGCCTAACCAGGTTTCTGTATCCTCGTCCTCGACCAATCCCCAGTTGCTGACAAAATCAGGATGGCGGTCTAGAAAAACACGCTCTGTCTGAAAAGTAACTGAATGAATCGGAAAAGAAGCTGTTTCTCTCTCAAAACTAGTAAACAATGCACGCGCAATCCCCTGACGGCGATGATCTGGATGAACCAGTATCGTCACTTCTACATCTTGGTCATCTGCATAGACAGTTAATAAACCAACAAGTTCGCCTTTTTCATAATAAAGGAAAAAGGCGGGCATGTTTGGATCAAAATTAAGCATGTTAGAGAGATAGGGATCACGATAGGTACTGTCATAGTTTTGGCAACAGTTAATTAGTTTTTTCGCCTCAGATAACTCCTCTTGGCTTAACTTGTTTCTTGCTTGAATCATATAGCTATCCTCTACAAACCAGACGATCTGTGGCTGGCTTCACGGGCATGCTCTAGCTTGTCTAGATAGTATTTCCGTTTCTCCTCTACCTCGTGAATGGTTGGCTCGTCTTTCTCACCATGAACACGGACGATCCTGGCCGGAATACCGACAACCGTCACATCACTAGGTACATCAGATACAACCACTGCACCCGCCCCAACTTTGGCTTTCTCTCCAATTTCAATAGGGCCAATCACCTGAGCGTGGGCCGAAATCAGCGCCCCTTTACGAACAGTCGGATGGCGTTTGCCACTATCCTTACCTGTCCCTCCAAGAGTAACCCCATGGTAGAGAAGAACACCTTTTTCAACGATAGCTGTCTCCCCAATCACAAGTCCTGCTCCATGGTCAATAAAGACACCTGATTCGATCTGAGCACCAGGGTGAATCTCTATCTGCGTCCAAAAACGCCAAAACTGGCTGTGCATACGAGCTAAAAGCTTAAAGCCATGTTTCCAGAGAAAATGAGAGAGACGGTGAGCAGCCAAGGCTTTGACACCCGGATAGGTCAGCAAGACTTCCAAGGTAGTGCGAGCCGCTGGATCATTTTCTTTTACGATATCAATGGTTTCACGCCACCATCCCATACATTTCTCCTTTCTTATTCTGAGTCTTTTGGTGTTTCTGTAGTTTCTTTCTTAGGTTTGTGGTCCTTGTGGTGGTGACGAGGACGATCGCCATGACGATGACCTTTATCCCCTTTTTCTTCTGAACGTTCAGGTTTTGGCGGACGTGGCAAGAGTGCCTTCATAGAAGCATCTACACGACCTTTTTCATCGATCTTAATAACCTTTACATCTACAAAATCACCAATTTGAACTAAATCTTCTACATTATTGGTACGTGTCCAAGCCATTTCAGAAATGTGCACAAGTGCATCTGTCTTATCAAAGAGGTTGACAAAGGCACCGAATTTCTCGATACGAACAACCTTGGCATGGTATACTTCATCGACTTTAGCCTCACGAACTAAACCAGCAATGATTTCTTTGGTACGGTTGATAGCATCTTGGTCACTAGAGTAGATAGATACATTTCCTTCTTCGTCGATATCAATCTTAACGCCTGTTTCAGCGATAATTTTATCAATCGTTTCTCCACCTTTACCGATGACAATCTTGATCTTATCAACATCAATCTTAATGGTATCAATTTTCGGAGCAGTTGGAGCCAATTCTGGACGAACTTCTGGAATCGTTTCTTCAATCACATCAAGGATTTCAAAACGCGCTTTCTTGGCTTGGGCAAGGGCTTCTGTCAAGATTTCTGCAGTGATTCCTTGGATCTTGATATCCATTTGAAGGGCTGTAATCCCGTCACGAGTACCGGCAACCTTAAAGTCCATGTCACCAAAGTGGTCTTCCAAACCTTGGATATCTGTCAATACTGTGTAGTTGTTTCCGTCGGAGATGAGACCCATGGCAATACCAGCTACTGGCGCCTTGATTGGCACACCACCAGCCATAAGGGCAAGAGTTCCCGCACAGATAGAGGCTTGAGATGAAGAACCGTTTGATTCCAAGACCTCAGCTACCAAGCGAATCGCGTATGGAAATTCTTCCAAGCTTGGCAAGACTTGAGCAAGGGCACGCTCACCAAGAGCACCGTGACCGATTTCACGACGACCTGGTGCACCATAACGACCTGTTTCCCCTACAGAGTATTGAGGGAAGTTATAGTGGTGCATAAAGCGTTTCTTGTACTCTGGGTCCAAACCATCGATGATTTGCGTTTCTCCCATCGGAGCCAAGGTCAAAACTGAAAGAGCTTGAGTTTGTCCACGAGTGAAGAGACCGGAACCATGCACACGAGGAAGATAGTCAACCTGCGCATCTAAAGGACGGATTTCATCGACTTTACGACCGTCAGGACGCACCTTGTCTTCTGTGATCAAACGACGCACTTCAGCGTGTTCCATTTGTTCCAAGATTTCAGCCACATCACGCATAATACGGTCAAATTCTTCGTGGTCTGCATATTTTTCTTCGTAAACAGCAGTCACTTGGTCTTTAACTGCTTGAGTTGCAGCTTCACGAGCCAATTTTTCTTCTACTTGGACCGCTTTTTGGAGGTCGCTGTTGTAGGCTGCGATGATTTCAGCCTGCAAGTCCGCATCTACATGAAGCAATTCCACTTCTGCTTTTTCCTTACCGACCGCAGCAACGATTTCTTCTTGGAAGGCAATCAATTCTTTAACAGCTTCGTGTCCTTTGAGAAGAGCTTCCAACATGATTTCTTCTGACAATTCTTTGGCACCAGACTCAACCATGTTGATAGCGTGCTTGGTACCAGCTACTGTCAATTCAAGAAGTGATTGCTCTGCTTGTTCTTGAGTAGGGTTGATGATGATTTGGCCATCGACATAACCCACTTGTACCCCAGCGATTGGTCCGTCAAATGGAATATCTGAGATAGAAAGCGCCAAGGATGAACCAAACATAGCCGCCATTGGAGCAGAGGCATTTTCATCATAAGAGAGCACTGTGTTGATTACTTGCACTTCGTTACGGAAACCTTCCGCAAACATAGGACGGATTGGACGGTCAATCAAACGCGCTGTCAAAGTCGCATCTGTTGAAGGACGTCCTTCACGTTTCATAAAGCCACCAGGAAACTTCCCAGCCGCATACATTTTTTCTTCGTAGTTAACTTGAAGTGGGAAGAAATCCCCAGTTGCCATTTTCTTAGACATAACGGCAGCAGTCAAGACAGTTGACTCACCGTAACGCACGACAACAGAGCCATTTGCTTGCTTAGCAACCTGGCCAGTCTCTACAACCAACTCACGACCCGCAAAAGTCGTTTGAAACACTTGTTTTGTCATTTTAATCCCCTTTGGATTGATGAAATTATACGCCTTGCCTACAAAGATCAAGATACTAAGGTCACAAAAAGCAAAGTAAAAATAGGAAACTGGCGAAGTCTTCGATGAAGACAAGACAGTTTATCTTTTTTACACAGCTTTTCGGCCGAGTTCAATTACTCATGATAGCATAGATTGACGCAGTGTGCGATGCACACCAGGAAATCTATCTTTTTCACTAGGGATTTAGCCCGTGTTCAACTACCTAAATACCTTGAAAAGTTTAAAAATATTATTCTTTAGCATTTGTATCTTTTATAGCATAGCAGATTTGAATAGCTAAGAATATGTTTATACCCTCATCTTTGTATCAAGTACGTACAGAGTCTATTTTATCATATTTTTCTTAAAAAGTGCGGGCTTTTCTATTAAAAAGGAACCATTCCCCTCACCTGAGAAGAATGGTTTGCTTTTTATTATCCTAAAGACTGATGGTTAAACAAGGCATGGGTTGCTTGGTGGATGTATTTTGCTGTTTCAGCATTGTTCATGGTGTAGAGATGCACACCTGCGACATCCTGGGTTACCAAGTCCACGATTTGATCCACTGCATAGGCAAGTCCTGCTGCTCTGAGCGACTCAGGATCATGCTCATACTTGTCTAAGATAGCCTTAAATTTGCGTGGAAGATGAATATTCTCACAAGTCTTCAAGAGACGAAGCGCTTGGTTACGGTTAAGAATGGGCATAATCCCCGCATGAATGGGAACATCAATCCCCGCCAAGGTACACTTGTCTTGGAAATCATAGAAGCGCTCATTGTCAAAGAAAAGTTGCGTTACAAGGCTTGAACAGCCTGCATCCACTTTCTTCTTGAGATTTTGAATATCTGAGATCTGGTTTGGCGAGTCAGGATGCCCCTCTGGGTAGCAAGCGCCAATAATATCAAAGTGAGGAGCTTGTTCCTTGATGAACTCAATCAAATCTGTTGCGTAGCGAAAATCCTTTTGTGGTTCCACATCAGGGATAATATCCCCACGCAAGGCCAAGATTTTCTGTACCCCAACCTTGTCCAAGTCTGCAATGGTTTCAGCAACTTTGTCCTTGGTCAGATAGATAGCTGGCAAGTGGGCAATGGTTGGAATCGCTAAGTCATTCTGGATAAAGTCAGCCAAACGAACCGTTGTTTCCTTGATATTAAATTTATTGTTGCTGGCAGTCACACTGATAAAGTGCGGTGTCAGCTCCCGCATATCCTGCAAGGCTGAAATAATTTTATCATTACCCACAGCTGGGTTTGGAGGGAACACTTCAAATGAAAGTGACGGCGTTTGGCGTGACATAGTCATTATCCTTTTCTTTTTGATTTTATGATTGCTGAGCCAGCTAGGGCCAAGCAGTTCCTTGATCAGTCAGTGTCACGAGCGAAATCGTATCTTACAATTTCTCACGCGCAGCTTTTGCTGCTTCAACAAGGCGGATCAAGCTTTCTTTTGTTTCTGGAATACCACGTGTTTTCAAACCACAGTCAGGGTTAATCCAAACTTTCTTGCTTGGAACTTTGGCAAGAATAGCATCGATTGTGTGGTCGATTTCGCCTTCATTAGGCACACGAGGTGAGTGGATATCGTAAACCCCAGGTCCCACTTCTGTTTGGAAGTTTTTCGCTTTGAGTTCGTCCAAGATTTCAAGGTTTGAACGGCTTGCTTCAAAGGAAATAACGTCCGCATCCATGTTGTCGATAGCTGGGATGATATCTGTAAATTCTGAGTAACACATGTGGGTGTGAATTTGAGTGTCTGGCGCTACTGTAGAGTGTACCAAGCGGAAGGCAGGAATAGCCCAGTCAAGGTAGTCTTCGTACCAGTCGCTACGACGGAGTGGCAATTTCTCACGAAGAGCAGCCTCGTCGATTTGGATGATTTTCACACCTGCAGCTTCAAGGTCAAGCACTTCATCCTTAATAGCAAGGGCGATTTGAAGAGTTGAGTCCTTGATAGAGATGTCTTCACGTGGGAATGACCAGTTAAGGATGGTAACAGGTCCTGTCAACATACCTTTAACAGGTTTGTCAGTACGGCTTTGTGCGTAGCTAGACCATTTGACAGTGATTGGGTTGAGACGAGTGACGTCACCCCAGATGATTGGTGGTTTCACCCCACGCATACCGTATGATTGTACCCAACCGTTTTTAGAGAAGAGGTAACCTGACAAGTTTTGACCGAAGTACTCAACCATGTCGTTACGCTCGAACTCACCGTGTACAAGCACGTCAAATCCAACTTCTTCTTGCCATTTGATCCATTCGTCGATAGTCTCAGCAAGGAAGGCATCGTATTCTTCTTGTGACAATTCACCCTTACGGTAAGCCAAACGTTTGGCACGGACTTCCTTAGTTTGAGGGAATGAACCGATGGTTGTTGTTGGAAGAGCTGGAAGTTTAAAGGCTTCTTCTTGGATAGCTTCACGTTCTGCAAAGGCTGGCAAACGAGTGTAGTCTGCGTCAGTCAATCCAGCGATGCGCGCACGAAGTTCCGCATTTTCACCCACACGCTCAGTCGCAAAGAGTTCTTTGTTTGCTGCAAGAGCTTCTGCGCCTTGACCGTTGCGGATAGCATCCAAATCACGAATCTCATCCAATTTTTCAACTGCAAAAGCAAAGTGGTTCAAGATAGCTGGTTCAAATTCTTCGTTAGCAGTTGTAAATGGCACATGAAGAAGTGAGCATGAGCTTGTCAAAACGATGTTTTCAGCTGGGATTTGCTCAAGAACAGCCAAGCTCTTTTCGTAGTTGTTGCGCCAGATGTTTTTACCATTGACGATACCTGCATAGAGAGTCTTGTCAGCTGGGAAGCCACCCTTAACGAGTTCAAGAGTTTTCTTACCTTCAACGAAGTCCAAACCAATGGCATCTACTGGCAAGTTCACAAGGTCAGAGTAGACGTCACGAACGTCACCAAAGTAAGTTTGAAGCAAGACTTCAAGACCTTTCTTGTCAGCCAAAAGCTTGTTGTAGATGTTCAAGAAGAGAGCTTTTTCTTCAGCTGTCAAATCTTTGACAAGAGCCGCTTCATCGAGTTGGATACGAGTTGCACCAAGTTCCGCCAATTTAGCAAAAACTTCTTGGTAAGCAGCTACTAAGCTATCTACGAAGTCTTCTGCTTTCACGCCTTCTTCAAAGTCTGATAATTGAAGGAAAGTGAATGGACCTACAAGAACAGGACGAGTGTTGAGACCAAGTTCTTTGGCTTCTTGGAACTCATCAAAGATCTTGTGACCAGCCAATTTAACTTGAGTGTCTTTTTCAAATTTAGGAACGATGTAGTGGTAGTTGGTGTTAAACCACTTCTTCATCGGAAGGGCACGAACGTCCCCTTTTTCTCCTTGGTAACCACGTCCCAAAGCAAAGTAGCGCTCAAGGTCAGACAAGTCCAAGTTTTGAACAGATGCAGGCACCACGTTGAAGAGGAAAGCCGCATCTAAGAAGTTGTCGTAGTGAGAAAAGTCATTTGATGGGATTTCAGTGATGCCTTTTTCTTTGACAATGTTCCAGTGTTTTGCCCGCAATTCTTTTGCTGCTGCAAGGAGTTCTTCTTCTGAGATTTCTTTTCTAAAGTATTTTTCAGTTGTAAATTTTAATTCGCGGAATTCGCCCAAACGAGGGAAACCGATGATCGTAGTTGACATGATGTGTCCTCCAAAATTTGTTGTTGAAACTATCTTAACAGAAAAGAAAGCGCCTGTATAATTGTAAAAAATTAGGCTTTGATATAGTTTGAAACTATATCATCATTTAGGACAAAAGAAAAAGACTTGAGAACAGTGTCTCAAATCCTTTGTATAGCTTGTTTTAAGGCTGTATTTTAGTTGAAATGCTCAAACGAGCTATTGACGATTCGCATCAGTGACTATGGCTTGCTATTAGAAAAGACTATAGGTCAGTTTAATCAACTTTCCCCTGTTCAAGTGGAACGACTGCTAGTGTCTTTCCTAAACTGGCTAAGACTCTTAAGACCGTATCCAACTGAGGACTGGTCTTGCCTGTCTCCATCCTAGCAATCACAGGCTGGCTCACTCCACTAAGTTCTTCTAGCTTTTTCTGACTGATACCTTGCTCATGTCTAGCTTCAATCAACTCACTCATGATAGCCACTCGCATATCACTTTCAAGGATTTCCTCTTTGGTAAAGAGTTCTGTTCGGACATCTTTCCAATTACTTCCAATGGCACTATTTTTCATCACTTAACCCTCTTTCTTTTAAGTCCTTCAGTTCACGCTTGGCTTTTGAAACAAATTATAACTTAAAAGTTATTAAAAGTAAATCCTAATACTCTTAAAAAGAAGACCTTAGAATCATTCTAAAGGTCTCATATTTATTATTCAAAAAAATTACGAGAAGAGTTATAATATGGAGCTAATCCTGACTCTTACTCCAGCTCAATGCCTTTCTCTCGGAGATTAGCTAAACACTCCTCATAGTATTCTGCATCATGTTCACTATAGATGGTCTTGCCTAGTTTCTCCTCTGCTAAGTCTTGATAAGAAGGGCAGGTCTTGCCACGGTAGTTCTTATCCAGCCACTCTGGACTGACATTGTAGCCACGGATTGCCATCTCCTCCATGATCAAGCGATGATAGGCATAGAGACGATAAGGCGAGTGGGTAAAGACATAGTCCACCGTCGCATGCTTTCTGCCCCAGCCATTGCCACGAAGAGCACAGCACTCTCGATGTTGCCCCAAAAGCTGCGGACGGGGAAGTTGTGAAATCAAAGCCTCATGCCAAAGTCTCATGAGAGTCTCCTTTCAGTAAAGTCGAATGTTGCAAGTAGGTATTTGGATAGCGATCAAGCAACACTCGAGTCTTAGCAATCAAGTCTTCCTTGGAAACCTGACCAAAACGGTAGCGATCCAGCAAGAGCATATAGTCCTTGCGCTCAGCATCTGTCGCTTTCTTTTTGAAATAGCCCCATATATGCTGGAAGGCATTGCAAACTTGACCCCTATGTTCTGGGATTTGACAGGCACGGTCAATCAGTTCTTGAACATGACTCAGCTCCACCACTTCATTCTTGAGATATTGGCGAATCTCATTGTAAATATTGCTGGAATGGCTCAAAACGAGGTATTTATTTCTAGCCCAGAGTTGCTGACAATGGGATTTTTGGTTAGTTTCCATCTTTCTCCTTACTTTCTATCAGTTTCCAGGAAATATGGAAACAAAATTGTATCTAAAACTCTTTCAAAAATGTATTATCTTTTCTATTTTATCATATTTCAAGAAAAACCACTCGACCTGACTAGAGCGAGTGGGCTATAAACTATTCTTAACTTTATTAAGGTAGTAGAACTTCTTTCATACCATCCTTATCATCACTCTTTATAAATACAATATTACGTTTTCCTGTTAACTCTATCAATTTTTCTTTACCAAGGATGATTGCGAGATTCTTAATAATTGAACGTTTAGCTGGTTCATTAACATAAGTGAAAACAAATCGATAAGGATACTCACCTTTCTTTGATAATTCAAAACATTTTTGAAAAATCTCTTTATCTAAAGGATCTACTGAATGACCAAATATGATTATATTTTTAGACGAAGAATAAGGCATACATAACTCATCTTCTGTGAATTCTAAAGTTGGGTCGAAAAAAGTTTCATAATAATTTCCAGTTTCCTTAACAACTCGTTGATAATATTTCTGATAAGGTATCAAATCACTGTTAACGTCATTTTCTTTATCCTCAATTCCAAAAACCATGGCATTAAACTTTCTATCTAAATCAATTCGCCCATGTATGAAATGAGTTCTTTCTTCAACAGTTCCAAATAGATAAGCTGACGTGTTGGTATAATTAAAATTTAAAACATAGGTATGTGATAAATTAGGTACCGAATCCAAGGCTGTTGGCTTGGGGTTAATCCCTTGAACTTCAAAATCTAAATAATCTAAATATGACAGATAGATTTCTAGCAGTTCTGTTAATAAATTTAACTGTTCGATAAAGATATAGTTTAGTTTGTTCAATACAAAATCTCTATCTAACAACTTCCACTCATACTCTTGATAAAATGGGGCAAATATGTTTGCAATAAAGTATTTTGCACTGAAATTAGTTTCTTTTTTCAATATATCGTTACTTTTCCTAACTGGATGTATAGCTGATAAATCATAAAGCAATTGCATATTCTCTTTAAAATACATTATCGCATCTGCAAGTTGAGAAATCATGATTTCAAGATTAAACCAATTATCCCCAAGAGTACCTTTATTCTCATTAATAAATTTTAAATACAAATTATCTTTGTATTTCTCAGTCCTTATATTTTTAACTTTTAGAAACTCTAACAATTCTTCATCTGGATTAGAAAATAATTGTTTTTCAAACTCAATAAAATCGGTATATTTTGTTTTTCGCCCCATTGCAATATCAAAGCCATTGCCCAGAATTAGAATAGTATCTGCCATGATTTTTTCTCCTCTACCTAAAATTTATTATTTTTTCAATAATTGCATTAATTTTCTCTGTTTCTTCATCAATCATTTTTATAAAATCATCAAAACTCATTTCTACATAACTCTCAACAACTGCTCTGAAATAATATTTGTATCCTAAAAAATTTTTACTAGAAATTCCTGTGAGAGAATAGTGAAAAATGTTGTTTCTAAATTGAGTATTCTCCAAAAATAATTTTTCCTTACATTCAATAATTTCTTCTATATTTTTCTCTAAACAAGGATTTAAAAGTTTTGAAAATTTCTTATAAAATTTTTTTATAGTATTGACACTAACTAAATAAGTTTGTAACTTTAAACGATATAATAAACCACCTGTTTTCATAAATATTTCAGGAACCAAAATATTTATGAAATTATTTTGACATAAAACATTAAATAACTGCAATTGAACTTCCAGAGACACTTCCCCCAGTAAGATATTACGCCTTTTTGTATCCATCAAAAATTTATCCATATGACTTAACTTATAACTAGTGACATTAATTTTCAAAGTTGGATCAATTGAGAATTTTTCTTCAAATTCTATCGTAATAGAATTAATAAATGTTGTTAAAGTTCTAGAATATTCAATAAGAAACTCCCTATTATTTAACATCCAATTATTTAGAGTATCAAAATTATTCTGGACAAATATTTCTTCTAGATAAATACTTAACTGGCTGGTGTTTCCATAGGGAATATCGTCAATCGTAAATACTCCTAAATCTTTTTGACCAACAATACTAATGACAAATTTCTGGAAAAAATTATAATCGGTTTCTAATATTTTTTTTCGTTTTTCTGCACTATTATTTAGCATTTTAAAAGCTCTTAGAACTCTTTTATCTGAATATAATTTAAAACTAATTCGAACTTTTTTTAATAATGTGACAAAATCAATACCTTTAATATCTGGTAAATTTACTATTTCTTTATGTTTCTCAAATTTTTCCACCCAAGCTAAACAGATGGATGATAAAATAGGGAGAAATGGTATAGATATTTCAAATCTATCAAAATCATCATTAGAATTGTTTAGCTGATATAACATTTGTTTTAACTCCATAGTTTCCTGCAATAAAATCAAAAAGGATAATTCATCTAATTTTTTATCATTATTCAAATCCGCACCCCTATCTAATGTTTTTAATTAGCCAAACAAAATTATTATATCATTTAAATTATACCACGAATCCACCCAAAAACGCCTTTAGATAATAATATATCTAAAGACGTTTATCTTTATCCTGCTACTCGTTCTGCTTCTTCTACTTTCACTTTCTTATCCTTCTTAGTCGAACCAGTCAATCGGCGTTTGCTATCTCGGATTGTGTTTAGATCCTTGAGAAGTTTGGTCAGGTGCTCTTTTTCTGGATAAGCTTCTGCGCTGGCTGCGGTATAGCGCATAAAGAGGTCGTAGATGCTGGTTAGTTCGGTACGGACTTGTCTGGTCTTCCCGACTTCCTTAGCAGACTTATGCGCACGCGCCTGACTTTCCACCTTATCATATTCCTCCTGCGCACTAGTGACTGCAAGGAGCATAGGTGTCAATCCTAGACTAGTAACTGCCGTCTGGTAGGGTTCTTCACTCAGGGTTTTGAGCAGGCTCTTGATTTCTGCCGTTTCCACATCATTGCTATGCTTGGTGATATCCTTGTACTTGGCAAAGACTGGTTTCAAAGTCTCATGGGCTTCTTTGAGTTTGCTTTCCTTGATCTTAGCAAAGCCCCTATGAAGAGTAAAGAGACCGACTAGGGCACTGTCACGATTGCGATCGACTTCGGTTAGGTTCGTCGTCTCTTTCTTTTCTACGATAGCGAGTTGGCCTTGGAAGTCTGCTAGCTTGCTCTTGAAGGAATCGAGGTGCTTGCTATACATAGGCTCGTCCTTATGTGCCTTGGCAAAAACTTCTAGTAGTTGACCCGTGTCAACCATGAGACTTTCAAACTCACGGTTGGTAAAGTTGGTGTAGCTTAGAGGGCGGATAGTGAATGTTTTTGTCATGATGATAACCTTTCTATTTTCATTATTTCAAAAAGGAGTTTTCCCTTAAATTTATAAATCCATTCTAACAGTTACTTTAAAAGATTTGTCCCCCTTCCTCTGAACTGTCAATATTTCCATCTAAAATGTACTTCTCAGGGCAAATCTTTTATTTCCAAAATAAAAAATCCCTATCTGACTGGAAACATTTCCGTCTGTCAGCTAGAGACTCTTACTATTTTTAGATTTTAACTTTTCTAGCTTTAGAATACATCTAAACTTTAGGAAAGAGGATCATTCGAAACTTCGAAGACCTCAAAACTTTCTCAGATAGACTATCCGAAGCTTAGAATGCTCATAAATTTATGTATTTCTTGCCATTCTAAGTTTAGAATGCATATAAACTTTAGTAAATTCATATCTTCGAAACTTCGAATAGCTACCTCCCCTACTCCAACTGACTTTTAACCTTCTTCTTAGTCAAGATACGGTCGTTTTTGTTAGAGAGAGCTTTGATACGAGCTTCTAGAAGGATTTTCCTTCCGGTCTCTGTTCGTGTGTAGACGAGATGATAGCGTCCGATAGTCGGTGTCAGAAAGTCGAGGAATTTCTGCGCTTCTTCCTTGCGCTTGTCAAAAAGACTAGGCACGACATAGTAAGGTGACTGACCTTGTCGGACTTTCTCTGTCTTCAAGAGATAGCGCTGGTTGTCCACTGGAGCAAAGAACTCTCCCAAAGTATGTGCAAACAACTCCTTGTCCCTCATGCTTCCTCCCTTGAGATAGGCAAAGACCATGTAGTTTTCCTTGTCATCCTCTACCTGAACACGGGATTGATCATCCGTTAGATGCCCCGAATCTAGCATAGCCTTTCGGATTTGCTCACCCAGAGACTGCAATCGTTTATAAGGACTCTTATAGCGGAGGTAACGCCAAGAGGCAAAGGCCAAAAAGAGGAGACAGGCTGTCGTAAGCCACCAAACACCGATCAGTCTCAGTCTAAATAGCAAGACCAACAAATCCACTGCCAACAAGAGCAATGACATGCGAACCCATTTTAATGCATCAAGAAAGAGCATGACTGGAATTTTCTGTTTTTGAGTTGCGACTTCTGTAACTACCTCGAACTGATCCGCTACGACAAGAGCTTCCTGCCATTTTTGTCTCAAGCCTGATCGATCCTTGGAGAGACTCTTAACTCGCTCATTGTACTCACTAATTTGATTTTTCTTAAAAGGGGGCTTTGGAAAATCCAAACGATCCAAACCGGTCTCAATACTCTCCTGATTATAGGCCAATCCAAGAAAATGCTCCATCCGTCGCGACAAGGTCTGCAGATCCTGATTGCTCTCTGGTCTAGGCTCCTCACCAGGAAGAGTGATGAGTGCTTGCGCTTGAACGGCTACCAGATGCCAGATGTTGCTGGTCTTTTCTGGATGTCCCGGCCAGATACGAACGGCACGCCCGCGCATCTGGTTACTCAGCATAAAGCTCCCCACAAAGCTTCCGAGGATTAGGGAATTAACGCAAGGAGCATCCCAACCCTCTCCAAGGAGAGATTTGGTTCCGACTAGGACTTGAATCCGCCCTCGTTGAAAAAGCTCCGTCACTGCCGCTACGATTCCCTTAGCTGAGCTCGGAAAACTAACCTGCACATAATCTTTTGGATCCAAGTGACCAATAGGTGAGAAACTAAGAGGAACCTGAGGCAAGAGCTCCTTAAACTCTGCTGCCACATCGGTAGGCAAAATAACGACACTACCTGACAAGACAGCCAAAGACACAGGTATCTCTTGTTCCTGAGCTTTTCGACGAATGCTTTCAAAATAAGGGAGAACCCCCAACTGAGAAATGGTTGCCTGATTATCTCCCAGATAGGTGGCAAAATCCTTGCGAATATAGTCAGCTAGTACTAACTGTCTCAGTTCCTGACCTAGACTCTCATACTCCGTCAAAAAGATATCGGCAATGGCAGACAACTTCCCTAGAGATTGGGTTAAAAGCTGATCGGAAGCCTTGGACTTAACCAGATAAACCTGACGTTTTTCCACCAACCCACGCGCCTTCAAGTCAGCCTCTAACTTTTTCTTATATCCATCTGGATCCTTATACCAATCTGGTGTCTGATAGAGTATGCTCTGCAACAGCGTCTCCAGCCAGTAGGAGGTCAATGCTGGAAGCTTCTGGGTTCCCAGTAAATTTTGTAAAGAGGGAGAAATCGTTAACCCCTGAGAATGTATATAAATCAATATAGCAGACAAGTACTTGGGATCTTCTAAGAGCAAATCAGATGAAATATCCCCTTTGAGGACCTTAGAGCCTGCTACAAATGTTTGAAAATCAGGATCGACTATAAGGTGATGAATATAGTCCCACTTAGTCTCCTCAAACCGTTTGAGACGTTCCGCCTCTTCAGCTGTTGGTGAACACATATAGACAAAATCCTGATGAGGGCAAAGAGTGTCTTCCTTGACTAGTTCAGGTACCGTGATTTCTTGATCGATCTCCCCACACATACGGATATAGCGTTCCCAAAGTTCAGGCTCGCTGTCATAAGGTGGTGTCGCTGTCAAGGAGATGAGTTTCAGCGGTCCATACTGCTTGCGAAAGGCTTCCAGACTTTTCCACCATTCATTGCGCAGGTGGTGGCATTCGTCCAAACAAAGAGTCGCAACTTTCTGAGCTCTTAGGCTTGCAAGCAAATCAAACCCCACAAAATCCTCTGCTTCTCCATCTTCTTGTGATTGCAATTGGTTCATGGCGCTATGAAAAGCCTGATAGGTCACAATCGTTAATGTCTTCATCTCCTTTAAGTTTTGGGAAACGAGGTCTGAAAGCCTCTGACCATCCTCTAGAAAAGCAGTTTGTATTCTATCCACCCATTGTTCACGAATGGTGACAGTCGGAACTAAGATGAGGGCTGGGTTACCAAAACGAGCGATTAGCTCGATACCAATGGTTGTCTTTCCAGACCCTGGAGCGGCCACTAGATGAACATGACCGTCTGCTTGATAGTCCTGAAAACGATCCAAGACCTGTTTTTGATATTGGCGCCAGCTTCCTTTAAAGTTTAAACCTAACATGATACCCCTCATTCTATACCGTCATTTTCTTATTCTCATTTTACCACACTTATTTCACCAGTCAGATAATCCAGATAGTTTTTCTCCACAAAATATGGTATAGTAGAATCATACTATCTATGAGGAGTTTACATGTCACAGGATAAGCAAATGAAAGCTGTTTCTCCCCTTCTACAGCAAGTCATCAATATTTCATCTATCGTGGGGGGAGTCGGCACCTTGATTTTCTGTATTTGGGCCTATCAGGCGGGTGTTTTACAATCAAAGGAAACCCTATCAGCCTTTATCCAGCAAGCTGGAGTCTGGGGGCCACCACTCTTTATCTTTTTACAGATCCTACAAACTGTTGTTCCGATTATTCCGGGAGCTTTGACCTCAGTGGCTGGGGTCTTTATTTACGGCCATATCATCGGAACCATCTATAACTATATCGGCATCGTGATTGGCTGTGCCATTATCTTTTACCTCGTGCGTCTCTATGGAGCTGCCTTTGTTCAGTCGGTCGTCAGCAAGCGTACCTATGACAAGTACATTGGTTGGCTAGATAAGGGCAATCGTTTCGAGCGGTTCTTTATCTTTATGATGATCTGGCCTGTCAGTCCAGCTGACTTTCTCTGCATGCTGGCTGCCCTCACCAAGATGACCTTCAAACGCTATATGATTATCATCGTTTTGACCAAGCCCTTTACCCTAGTGGTTTATACTTATGGTTTGACTTATATTATTGATTTCTTCTGGCAGATGTTTTGAGGATAGAAAAATCCGTTTGGTTTCCCAAGCGGATATTTTCTTTGTTTTATTTTGCGACACTCTTAGCAAGGACAAAGTTCCCAAGTGTGGCAGAACCATTGCCTGCGACTGCTGGAGTCACGATATAGTCACGCACGTCTGGTACTGGTAGGTAACCATTTAGAAGAGCAGTGAATTTCTCACGTACACGGTCCAGCATGTGTTGTTGGGCCATAACCCCACCACCAAAGACGATGACGTCTGGGCGGAAAGTCACAGTAGCATTGACCGCAGCCTGAGCGATATAGTAGGCTTGAACATCCCAGACAGAGCTGTTGAGTTCGATGTTTTCGCCACGAACACCTGTACGAGCTTCTAGACTTGGTCCAGCCGCAAAGCCTTCCAAACAACCCTTATGGAAAGGACAGACGCCGTTAAATTCTTTTTCTACATCCATTGGGTGTTTAGCCACATAGTAGTGACCCATCTCAGGGTGACCGACACCACCGATAAACTCACCACGTTGGATAACACCTGCACCGATCCCTGTACCGATCGTGTAGTAAACCAAGTTTTCGATACGGCCACCAGCATTGTTACGAGCAACTACTTCACCATAGGCAGAGCTATTTACGTCTGTGGTGAAATACATGGGTACGTTGAGGGCACGACGGAGAGCCCCAAGTAGGTCTACATTTGCCCAGTGAGGTTTTGGAGTCGTTGTGATAAAGCCATAGGTTTTTGAGTTTTTGTCGATATCGATCGGACCAAATGAACCGACAGCAAGACCAGCAAGATTATCGAATTTTGAAAAGAACTCGATGGTTTTATCGATAGTCTCGATAGGAGTTGTTGTTGGAAATTGTGTTTTTTCCACAACATTAAAGTTTTCATCACCGACAGCACAGACAAACTTTGTACCGCCCGCTTCTAAGCTTCCATATAATTTTGTCATGATAAACCTCTTATCTTTGTTTTCTCTATTATAGCACATTTTAAAGGGCTAGATTTCTCAATATTTTAGATTTTCCTCTGTAAATCTTACCATCCAAGTAAAAACGAACAAACATGACATTTGTTCGTTTTTTTGTTTTATTAAGCTTTAACTTCGATGATTGCGTCACCCTTAGCAACTGATCCAGAAGCAACTGGATTTACTGAAGCAAAGTCTGCAGTGTTTGTTACGATAACCATAGTTGTGTTATCAAGACCTGCAGCAGCAATCTTAGCTGAGTCAAATGTTCCAAGAACATCTCCAGCTTTAACCTTGTCACCTTGGGCAACTTTATGGTTGAAGCCTTCACCGTTCATTGAAACAGTGTCGATACCAACGTGAATTAAGATTTCAGCACCGTTAGCTGTTCTCAATCCATAAGCATGGCCAGTTGGGAAGACGATTGTTACTTCAGCATCAGCTGGTGCATAAACAACATCTTGGCTAGGTTTCACGGCGATACCTTGTCCCATAGCTCCACTTGAGAATACTGGGTCATTCACATTTGAAAGAGCAACAACGTCACCAACGATTGGTGTTTGGATAACACCTTCGCTAGGTGAAACCACAGTACCAGTTACTGCTTCTTCTGTTAAACGGTCAGTTTCAGCTTCAGAAATTGCTCCTGAAACTTCTTCTACTTCATCTTCGTAACCAAACATGTAAGTAAGAGCAAAACCAAGTACAAATGATACAGCTACCATAAGAAGGTATTGTAGAAGTTGTCCGTTACCAATGTAAAGCATTGTACCAGGGATGACTGTGATACCATTACCAGTACCAGCAAGTCCAAGGATAGATGCCAATCCACCACCGATTGCACCAGCAATCAATGAAAGGAAGAATGGTTTACGGAAACGCAAGTTAACCCCGAAGA
>NZ_AJRH01000021.1:0-28724 GCF_000297015.1 Streptococcus sp. GMD6S
CAGGAGCAACACATTCAGAAAATCCGAATGGCGGCCTATTGCCGAGTGTCCACCGACCAAGACGAACAGCTATCAAGTTATGAGAACCAGGTTCGGTATTATCAAGACTATATTCGCCAGAATCCTCTCTACCAGTTGGTTGATATATACGCGGATGAGGGGATTTCAGGAACCAATACCAAGAAACGAACAGGGTTTAATCGGTTGATAGCAGACTGCCGAAAAGGTAAAGTGGATAGAATTATAGTGAAGTCTATCAGCCGTTTTTCCAGAAACACGCTGGACTGCTTGAAATATGTTCGGGAGTTAAAAGAACTTGGAATCGGGGTCACCTTTGAAAAGGAGAATATTGACAGCCTGGATGCCAAAGGTGAGGTGCTATTGACCATACTTTCTTCCTTGGCCCAAGACGAATCTCGTTCTATCTCAGAGAATGCGACCTGGGGGATTCGAAAGAAGTTTGAAAGGGGAGAAGTAAGGGTTAATACAACCAAATTTGTAGGCTACGACAAGGGCGAGAATGGAAATCTTATCATCAATGAGGAGCAAGCCAAGATTGTCAGACGAATCTTTCGGTATTTTTTACAAGGAGAAACGCCAGAAAGTATAGCAAGAACTCTGAAAGAAGAAGGGGTTCCAGGTTGGAATGGGAAAGTCAATTGGTACCCCACTACGATTCAAAGGATGCTTCAGAACGAGAAGTACATGGGAGATGCCCTCTTGCAGAAAACTTATACGGTGGATTTTCTAACCAAAAAGCGCAGTGAGAACCAGGGACAAGTCAATCAATACTATATCAAAGGCAATCATGAAGCCATCATTGATAAAGAAGAGTGGGAGTTGGTTCAGCTTGAGATAGAACGGAGAAATCAGTTTAGGCAGGATAATCACATCAATTTTTACATTATCCAGTGCGAACAAAACCCATTTACCTGCAAGGTATTCTGTGAAGAATGTGGAGGTCTATTTGGCAGAAAGAACTGGACTACGAGCAGAGGCAAGCGTCCAGTCTGGCAGTGCAATAACCGGTACAAGGTAAAAGGAATCCAGGGGTGCACCAATCGCCATATTGATGAGGAAACCCTGCAGCAGGCATTCTTTAGAGCAGTAGAGGTTCTTAGAGAAAATAAGGAAAATCTACAAGAGAAGTGGACTAACTTTAGCGAAGAACAAAAGCTGGAGAAGTACCATGCGGCTCAACTAAAGGAACTTCTTGATAGTGAGCAGGAAGCATTTGATGGAAGAAAGATGTGCCAGGTACTTGAGAAGATTATGCTTGGTGAAGACGGCAGCATTACCGTAAAGTTTTTAGAAGGAACAGAAGTTAATTTATAGGCCATAGTTAAGAGAGTAAATACTCTAGCTATGGCTTTTTTTATTTTAAATTTTTTAATTTGTAATTGTATTTAAATAGGTAGAAGTGTTATAATAAAGAAAACGCTTTAGTAAGTTGAGGTTTTATGGATTTCTATACTTTGTCAGAGCATATTCTGGGCTATACAAACAGTTTTGGAGAAGTCGAGCTTGGAAAATGTCAAGTTCTGGAAGATGCTATAAAAATAAATGAAGGTGAAATTGTATCATATTTCTCGAATATATCCTATCCATTTAAGGGAGCATCGGAATTTTCCACATTTGTTTCTTTTGTGCAATTACTGAAGGATTGGGGGATGACACCTAGCATATTATCTCAATACACAGATAATTTCTATTTTGGGTATAAAATTCCTCAAATAAGTAAAGAGTTTGATCTGATTCGTTTTGGGGAAAACTATAATGTTTCAATTGAATTGAAAAGTCAAACTACATTAGATAAGCAGGAAAAACAGCTTAAACGGAATCATTTTTATTTAAACTTTCTTGATAAACAGACGAGATATTATAGTTTTTCTCCTGACATCCAGAGTTATGTTGAATACGATGGAAATACCGGTAATGTTGAAAAAATCAATTCTGAAGAATTTAAGCGTGTCTTAATAGAACAGGAAGTCAGTTTATTAAGCCGCGATGAGGTAGATGCTCTATTTGATATAAAAAATTATTTAGTGTCTCCATTTAATGATACTGAGAAATTTCTCAAGCAACAATATTTTTTAAATGGACATCAAGAGGCAATTGTTAACTATATATTAGAACCCCAAAATAATGAGCGGCTGTTTACAATTAAAGGGAATCCGGGTACAGGTAAAACATTATTAATCTATCACATTGCAAAACTTTTGATGTACTTCGGCTTCAGAGTTGTAATTATACATGGTGCAAAACTAAATGATGGTCAGCGTCACTTACAGACAAAGGGATTTCAGATTAAGCCTATAACCCAATTGAAATCAACCTTGAATGATGCTAAGTCTTATGATTACATAATTATTGATGAGTCTCAAAGATTGCGAGAAGAAAGTCAATATAAGCAGGTGTCTGCTTTATTGGACTCTGTAACTGAAAATCCTGATACAAAATATATTATCTCCCTAGACGGTGCACAGACTCTCAGTAAATCTGAGAGTGCTGCAAATGCAAATGCTATATTAAGTAAGTTCTCTGAGTTGGGTTCAAAGCAATTTAGTTTAAAAGATAGATTCAGAACCAACCCAGATATGAATTTATTTATAAGGAACTTGATTAAGTTTTCAGTTGATAAGCCTATTGAAAAGGTAAAGAATACGCGTAGAAATATTCAAATAAAATATTTTGGCAATAGAGCAAGTGCGAATACTTATTTACATAAAATGGAGGATACAACCGATTGGCATGTCCTTAACTATGCTAAGAGTCGCTATACCTTTGAAAGTATAGACTCAATGGTTGATTGCGGAAAAGTTTCACATGAAGTCATTGGACAAGAATTTGATAAAGTTATTATACCGATGGATTTCAATTTTTACTATGGTCCAGGCATTCAGGAAAAGAAAAATAAAAAAGGAGAAGTTATTGGAGTAAATAAGTTCATGTTTTTGAATAGTACGGATTCCTACTATCCAATTAATAAGATGTTTTACCAAAACATTACGAGAACTAGAGAGCAATTACAAATTGTTGTAATAGAAAACTGGGATCTATATTCAAAAATTTGTAATTTATTAGAAACTTTTTAAGAAACAAGTCTAAGTAACGAGATGATACTTAGGTAGAAAGGAATTTATTATGCCTATACTAGAAGAATTTGGTGGAGCAATAAAACAAGGAGCTAAACAGGGGCTGAGTTCATTGTACTTTGATGGGTTTAATGATGCTGCAAGTACTGTTTTTAATTATTTTGAGCAGAAAAAGAAGACGTTAAATTCTAAGATTAGAAAAGGTCAATATTTAAATGAAGAGGAACAGTATCTGTTGGCTCAAATTGATGTATTTCTTGAAGAACTTGATAAAGAATTTAAAAAGACGGTTTCTACTCAGGGACCTAAAATTTGAAAAGAGCCAGCAAATGAACCGCACCCCAAAAGTTAGACAGAAAAAATCTAACTTTTGGGGTGTTTTTAAATGAAACTAACTTATGAGGATAAAGTTCGAATCTATGAACTAAGAAAACAAGGAATCAGCTTCAAGCGACTTTCAGAAAAATATGGAATGAACCTTTCAAATCTTAAGTACTTAGTCCGATTGATTGATCGCTACGGAATAGAAAGTGTCAAAAAAGAGAAAAACCGTTATTACTCGCCAGAATTAAAGGAAGAAATAATTAATAAAGTTCTACTTGAGGGGCGATCGCAACTAAGCGTATCTCTGGATTATGCTCTCCCAAGCACTGGATTACTTCCAAATTGGCTGGCACAATACAAGAAAAACGGGTATACTATTGTTGAGAAAACAAGAGGAAGGCCAGCTAGGATGGGACGTAAACGGAAGAAAACTTGGGAAGAAATGACAGAATTAGAGCGACTTCAAGAGGAGAATGAGCGTCTACGTACCGAGGTGGCCTACTTAAAAAAGTTAAAAGAGTTAGAGGAAAGGGACGAAGCCTTACAGCGAGAAAGGCAGAGACAGTTAGAGAAATGGTTTCAGGAGGATTTCAATTAGATTTACTTCTTGAAACGGCACATTTAGCTCGCTCAACTTACTACTATCACTTAAAACAGCTAGATCAACCAGATAAGAATAAAGAGCTAAAGGATGAAATACAAGCCATTTATAGTGAGCATAAAGGAAATTATGGCTATCGGAGAGTCACTCTTGAACTAAGAAATCGTGGCTTCGTGGTGAATCATAAGAAGGTCCAACGTCTGATGAAAGTCCTTGGTTTAACGGCTCGAATTCGTCGGAAACGGAAGTATTCTTCCTACCAGGGAGAGATTGGCAAGAAAGCAGCGAATCTCATTCAACGCCAGTTTGAAGCATCCAAACCAATGGAAAAGTGCTATACGGATGTGACAGAGTTTGTCATTCCAAATAGCACACAGAAATTGTATTTATCGCCAGTTTTAGATGGTTTTAACAGCGAAATTATTGCTTATCATCTTTCTACTTCACCAAATTTAGAACAAGTGAAGACCATGTTGGAGAAAGCTTTTTCAGATAAGAGATATGAGAATACGATTCTCCATAGCGATCAAGGCTGGCAATACCAACATGATTCTTATCATCGGTTCCTAGAGAGTAAGGGAATTCAGCCATCCATGTCACGCAAGGGTAACAGCCCAGACAACGGCATGATGGAGTCCTTCTTTGGCATTTTGAAATCCGAAATGTTCTACGGTTATGAAAAGACGTTTCAGTCACTTAAGCAACTGGAACAAGCTATTGTAGACTATATTGATTACTATAACAATAAACGAATTAAGGTCAAACTAAAAGGACTTAGTCCTGTGCAATACAGAACTAAATCCTTTACTTAAATTAATTGTCTAACTTTTTGGGGTCAGTACACAAAACGGCTCTTTTTGGTAACCTCAACCTTACTCCTGAAGAAGACAGTAGTATGAGTGGCAAATTTTTAGTTAGAAGGAAGAAAAACCAATTTGAAAGGTGATAGTTACGTTTAATGGTTTAATTCAAATATTCGGATGCGCTATATTTCGTTTCATAGTATAGGAAGCTAACATCAGCACATGTTGAGGCGGTATCACTGTTGTACGAGCTGAGGCATCAGCGAAGTAGGAGTAGATGCTCCGCCCATGGGATAGGACTCGTAAAATGAGGAGGGAAACCGACGAAATGATACGGTAAGTCCGAACCGCTGAGTGCATGGCTCTGCTCTTCCGATCTGAGACAGTCGAAAAGTAGAAGGGGATGGTATTGGTATCAATCAATGAGTAACAAAGTAACAGCGTGATTCGAAACATTTGCTTGTAATTTCCGGAGGAACATCAATATGGATGGAATAACAAAAGATTCTATAAAAACGGCTAAACTAATAAAACAATTATGGCCCCAATTGACCGATAAAGAAGCTTTTGATGAAGTAAAAAAATATACGAATGGCAAAAATACTGCAATCTTTACTGAAGTTGAAGGTAACACAATTGTAGGTCTAGCATTATGTTCCCTCAGATTTGATTATGTTGAAGGTTGTAAATATAGTCCTGTTGGATTCTTAGAAGGGATTATTGTCGATGAGGAATATCGTTTAAAGGATATTGCTAAAAATCTCTGTACAAAATGTGAGGAATGGGCGAAAAATAAAGGATGTAAGGAATTTGCAAGTGACTGTACTTTAACGAATACGGATTCTATAAGATTTCATCTCAATATTGGATTTCAGGAGGCAAGTAGAATTATTCATTTTAAGAAAAAATTATAATTTAGAAACGTGAATAAACTTGTTAAACTTTATGTATCTTTAGAAAGTGTGTTAACTTGAAAGAACAAATTTTTTTGATGGGTGGGAATCCCCCAATAACGAAATATAGCATTGTTGATAAAATTGTATTATCAAGCAAGATTGAAAGAATTGTTATTTTTACGGTTTTTCGAGATAATTGGCAACCCTATATGAAAAAGTACACAGAAGTTTTCCAAAGTCAATTTCCTAATCTAAACACTGATTACTTACTTTTGGACACTGAGCAGATTGATTTTGATAGCTATTTAGATGCTGATCTAATTATCATTGGTGGAGGAAATACGGAAAAATATATAGCTACTTATGTCAATCAGGAGTTCAAAAATTATATCGATCATATGCTTAATAAAGGGGCAAAAGTTATAGGGTTTTCTGCAGGAGCCCTATTATTAGGAGAAAAAGTATATGTCTCACCTAATGATAATTCAGATCATCAGATAAAGATAAAAAATGGATTAGGACTCTTTAGTCAGTTTTTAATTAGTGTCCATTATGATTCCTGGAATGATAAAGCTAATAAGGATAGAGCAGAAGAACTTGTCAGTGTTCCCATAATTCCACTAAATGATCATTCCTGTCTTGTATTGGATAGACTTGGAAACATTATTGAGAAAATTGACTAGTTTTAATCATGCGAATCTGAATCTACGAAACTAAAGTATTGACGAAATGAATAGTGAAAAGCCTTGATTGTAAGGCTTTTTTGTGTTTTTATGATAGAATATAGGTAGTTATAATCGATAGCAACTAAGAAGCAGTAAAAATATTATTCATAAAATAATCAAGATTAGGAAGAAAAAAATGACAGAAATTGATAAAAGGAATTTAAAAAATTATCTTTGTTTTACATTTGGAATTACTTATATAGCTTGGGGGCTTCTTGCCATATTTACACAATCTTATATTTTGGGATTAGAGACATTTATAGGAAGAATATTACATATAGTTGGTGCACTTGGACCAGCTATTGCAAGTGGCTTTTATTTAAAAAGTAATAATATAAAATTTAAACATTTTTTATTTAATAAGTTAGAAAATAGCAGTATTTATTTCATTTATCATATGTTAGCAATTTTGATACTATTTTCTGTATCTTCCTTAGAATTAAACGGAGTATCAATTTATCTGATGCCATTATTCTTTATACAACTAATTTTTTTTGGTGGTGGACATGAAGAATTAGGATGGAGAGGAATATTACAACCATTACTTGATAAAAAATATACTTATTGGCAATCTAATTTGATTGTAGGATCAATTTGGGGAATATGGCATCTGCCTTTATGGTTTATAGTTGGAGAAAGTCATCAAGGATTTCCTTTTATTTTATTTTTTATATATACATTATTTTTAAGTTTTGTTTTAGGGCTTCTTTACCGTCAAACGAAATCTGTGGGATACTGTGTATTATTTCATGCATTCGCAAATTTGTTAAATCTCTATTTTGTGTTAAAAATTAATCTTATTTTTATTATCATTTTTATTGGTTATTTGATTTATACTATATTGGCGAGTAATAGAATTAGTAAGGAAACAACATTTTAAAATTTAGATCAGGATATCCATTATTGAAAGTAACGTGTGATCATTCTAGATAATCAATGTTAGAGACTTTTCTATTTGATGAGACATCACTGCTTGTACGAGCTGATTAAACATGGGTGTAGCTAGTGAAAGTTCTACAGTAAGGAGTTTAAACATGAAATTCCATGAATTTGGTGATAAGAATTTGCCTCCTATTTTACTGATACATGGTGGTGGAAGTTCTTGGTGGAATTATCTTCGTCAAGCACGAATCTTGTCAGAAGAATACCGTGTTATTCTACCCACTTTGAATGGCCACGGCGAGGAATATCAAGTTGATTATGTTTCTACTGAAGATTCTGCTTTGGAGATTCTGGACTATATCAAAGCAAACTGTGGTGGGAAATTGTTTGCAATCGGTGGTGTTTCGCTTGGTGGTCAAATTGCTATGGAGCTTTTGTCTTTAGACAGTGAAATTGCTGAGAAGGCCATCATAGATGGAAGCCTCTGCATTCCTCAACTAAGGTTAGCTAAAATCAGCATCTTTCTAGTGTCTCTATTTGGTAAACTGATGTTCAATAAATTCTCTTGCAAACTTCAGTTAAGCATGATGAACAAATTCTATCCTAAACTGGCTTATCCAGAGGAAATAAAAACTTATTATTTGGAGGATTTGCCAAGGACGCCTATCAAAACATTGGTGACCATTTACAAAAACTATATGGGATGTTACAAGCTGAAAGATATGATTTCTGCTAGCAAGGCTCAGGTTCTGTATATTTATGGTGAAAAAGAATTGAACTGTGTGAAAGAATCAGCGAAATTATTTCATCAGCTACATTCAAATACAATTTTGTATGAAGCAAAGGGCTATAATCACGGCTATTTATCAGCTTACCTGCCTTATGAGTGGATTGATTTGGTGGTGCCATTTTTAAAGAGTGACTCATTAGAAATGTGTAACGAATCTGATATGCCATAAGGAGGAAACGGATGCTAGGAGCAATTATTGGAGACATTGTAGGTTCTGTTTACGAATGGAACAATATCAAAACGAAGGATTTTCCTTTATTTTGTGAGGATTGTTTTTTCACGGATGATACGGTAAGTTCGAACCGCTGAGTGTGTGAGTTTGTTAGTGAAACGTAGTTAATCCTCAAAATAAAGAAACTAAAACTCCATTATTTTGAGATGAAAACCTAAACTGTTTTTAAGGAGGTGAAATATTGATAGAAAGCAGACCTATGTTTGAAAAAATCTCATCCTTTGATGAATTTAATAAATATTACTGGTATCGTGATGAACTTTCACAGATATGCAGGTCATTAGGACTTGAATATAGAGGTACAAAACAGGAACTCAATGATATTATTGAGCAGTACTTCAAGGGGAATTTGATTAAAAAGTCATCAGTAAAAAAAAATAAGAAACGAGTAGAAGTCGTTACCTTAGATTCGCCCTTACTTGAATGTGGATTCTCCTTTAATGCACACTTTAGAGAATATTTCTCAACTTTAACAGGTGTTTCGCCCTTTAAATTTACTGCTGATATGGCTACAGCTTGGAGAAAAGTAAAAAAAGAAAATGATTTGAATTTCACAATCCAAGATATGCTAAAAGTCTATTATGGAGATTCAGATTATGCCAAGTATGATCATTCGGTTTGTCAATGGAATCAATTTCTAAAGGATTTCTGTGCAGACGAAAATAGTGCCAACTACTCTAATAAACTAAAAGTAGCTTCTATTCTTTGGAAAGAAGTTAGAAATTCAAGTAATGCAAAAATTTATTCAAAGAATCTTTTAACTAAATATGCTGATAAAATAGACGAGTATGTCAAGTAGAAATGTCAGTCTAAACTAATAGTTTGTAAGGAGGAATACCATGCTAGGAGCAATAGTTGGAGATATTGTAGGTTCAGTTTATGAATGGAACAATATCAAAACGAAAGACTTTCCATTATTTCGGAAAGACTGCTTTTTTACAGATGATACGGTAAGTTCGAACCGCTGAGTGTCTGAGTTTGTTAGTGAAACGTAGCTAATCCTCTCACCTTTTCATTTTAACGCAAGAAGGCTTCAAAGCTCCACTGGAGCTTTGAACTCCCCGAACCTTTTGAGTTTCACAAACGCATCATGTTGAGGCGGTAAGTCTATTAGTGAAGAGTAATTAATTTTCAGAAGGCTTCCTGCTTTTTTAATCCTACGGACGAAAAATACGGCAAAACCTTATTTTATACAGTAAATTTTCTAACGTTAGAAAAATAGATTTGATGCATTTAGATAAACAAATTATAAATAGGAGAATCGAATGTTTAATTTTTTTAAAAAGAAAGATCCTAAAAACCTCGAAATCAATTTTCATGACAATTCAATGGTAATGAACGGAACCAGCTTGTCTTTTCCTTTATCTTTGAAAGATATTGAGGCCGTGTTAGGAAAGCCTGATCAGGTTGTCAAAAAAGAAAGTAAATACATAAAGTACGTTTACGACAATGCTGGTATTGTATTTGAACATTCGTCTTCTATCCGGAATCATTTAAAGAAATGCAGGGTCTATATTGATGATGAGCATCTACTTTCTACAATCAGTTTCTACTATGGTGATGTTGTAAAACCTATGTTTGGAGAAGAAGAATTACCCAAGATGCCTTGTCAAGCCGTAGTATCCACTGATGGGAAGCCTCCCTATTTTCTTTATGATAGACACAGAACTGGGGATTTCAATTTTATTTTATGGACCCCTCATGGAACCAATTTTAATGGAAGACCAGATGTAATGAGATATCCACTCACCATTTCTTACTATCCAGAAATCAAGCATGAACGTCAAAAATCAAATCCAAAAGTTGTTCAAGAAAAATATCTTCATTTTGATAATCTGAATTTTAAACTAGCTATTATCCAAGTATTGATGTATGATTTAGATATTTTAAAGCCAGCTTTTGATATTTTTGATTTTTCAGAGGAATTTAGCGAGTTGGATATTGATACAGAAAGTACAGAACTTGTAGAGCCTGCCTTAGAATACTTTAAAAATCTTCAGATTTCACAGAAGTATGCAAGTCTTGTAAAAGAGATTGATATGGATGGCGGTAATGAAATTTTTATGAATCTGATTCCTCAGTGGGATGGTGAGGATAGTACTTTTGATTTGAATGAGGTTAGTTTGGTTGAATTAAAGCAGTTCCCAAATTTAAAACAAGCGACAATCATGTCAAGTAATTTTGAACAAGTTAAGGAAACTTTTGCTAAAGCTGGAGTCGACGTAGAACTAGTGTAAGTTTAACTAAACATTTATAAATTTTTGAAAAAATCTTACTGTTATGACTCGAAAAAAGGATTAAGTAAAATATGAAAAAGTTTAAATGGTGTTTATGGGTAACTGGGGTTCTTGTTATTCTTATGACAGCATCTTCATTGAATGCTTGTAGTTTGGGTGGTGAAACCATTCCCAAAAACAGAACAAGGGAACAGTACGAGTTTGAAAAAACGTTTGATCCTATGTTTAAATTTTTGGAACAAGAGCAGAAGGATTTTAATGGGCTGGAAGCTTATAAAAGCAGCGTCTATATAAAAAATGGTGACGAAGTCAAAAGATGTGAAATCGACCTAGACATTACCAAGGCAGATGGTAAGGGCGACTATAGAATACAAATCGGAGAAAATAAAAAAACGGTTCCCGTTAGTTATTCTAATGGCAAGTTGCATTACGATTCAGCGATAGATCCTTTATTTGATGAAGAAATTCTTAACTTAGTTGTCAAAAGAGATGTTTTTGACTCCTTGAATGTAAAAAGAACGTTAAGAACTGGAACAACAGAGCTTAGTGAAATTATCTACCAGCCAGAAACTCAGTCTGAACTCTTTCAGAAACTGAAAATCAAATATGATCTACCAGAGGAAACTACATGCCAAATCAGGGTAAATTACTCAGATAAAACAAATTATGGGATCACAATACAGTTAACATCGAAAGAGATGTCTGTCAAAATTGGTTTAACTATTATTAAAAAACGGGGCTAACGATTTAGGAATGTTATTGAAAAGAGTTTTTTAACTCTGAGAAGGATTTAAAGGTGACTATGAAGGTAAAATTTAAAGAAACGAATAAAGTATTTTTCAAAATAGTAGAAGTAGAGGGAGAAAAGTATATTCTAGATTTGACGACTGTTAGACCAAAATCCTATTTCTGGGGTTCTCTTCCCGATGAAATTACTGCAAAAATGCAAAAGTTAGATAAAAGAGATATGCGTTTTGAGAGTGTAGCTCCAACTATGAGTAAATCAATTGGGATTGCAATTGGTACAGCAATAGGGGGATCTGGCTATCGGCTTGTGACAAATTTTTTTAGAAACAATGGGATTAGTCATAACCTTCCTTTAAAGATAGGCTTATATGGCCTATTCATTTCCCTAGCTTATCTTGCTTTCTGGTTCATTGCCATAAGAGCTCGTCATAGCGTCCAAAAAAGACTTGAGAATAACGTTACAAATTATAAAATAACCTTTAAACCAGTTGGAAATAAACGTCAATTAAAACATTACAAACTTCTTCCTTTTATCCTTGTTCCGACTCTTGGATGTTTTGTATTTTATCTATATACTGTTAATGGAACAGAGGGAGCCTTACTTGTTATTAATAGTATTCTATTATTGGGATTTTTTACAGTGATTTTAGGCATGTCACCACTCCGAGAAAGTGTCGAAAAGCAAGAGATTATTTTTGATAGAATAGAGAAGTTATAAATTAAGATGAAAGCTGTTTATGATCCTATTTTGCAGGTCACATTGGGCTATTCTATCAGAAAAAATTAGGGAACTGATTAGAGAGCATTTTGTTAGTCAATGACTCATTTAAGGTTCAGAACTGCTCTCGTAATGACATTTTATAATTTAGAAAAGGAGTAAAAATGAATTATTTAGAAATACGCAAGAAATATGGATTTTATAGAAAAGTCGTGATTGTTTTGGCTGTTCTTCTCATTCTTTTTGTAGCTTGGATGGTGAAAGATAGGACTATTCAAACCCTTTGTATTTTATTCATAAATGCACTCTTATTTCTTTTCATTGCACTAATCAGAAGAGGGTATGTAAGGAGTGGTACTAAGTTACTGTATATGGACTTAGATTTACCATCTTGGAAGCAATACATTGAATTGAAGAAAGATGCAAAAAGAGCTATTATAAAAATGGATGTGACACTAACATCTGTTGGGTATTCCTATATGATTGGTGATTTCGATGCTGCCATTAAGGAGGCTTCTGAAGCAACGACTGATCAAAAACTGAAGCCAAAATACAGGGATTCCTTAGAGAGTTACCTCATTCGCTCGACAGTTCTTGCAAATCCTAACCTAACCAGAGATGAGCTTGATCTTATGCTAAACAAAATGTCCATATCAGATTCCTCTCTAGCCGAGAAAACAAAAAGCGTGAGTATTGCACTTTACGATTTAACAATTGCTCATCAATCCAATGATTACTTTGAAGAATTAGAAAACGAGTTTAAATATCAACAATTGGAAATCATTTACTATCAAGCCTTGAACTCTAAATTAAAAGGAGATATGACTAGGGCGAATGAATTGTTTAGAAAACTCGCTCAAGAAGATGAACAGCTCTATAT
Organism: Streptococcus sp. GMD6S; assembly: GCF_000297015.1. Next base: position 12,931 of record NZ_AJRH01000021.1, read on the forward strand.
CGTCCAGAAGTCTAAAGAATTTTTAAAAAGTGAATCTATTAATTAGCGATGAATAAGTACAGGAAAGGATTGAATATGAAATCAAACAGTTTATTTTTTTTTAATGGAATTTTTGCTTTAACGTGCTCTCCCATTATTGCATTTGCATTTTTCTATAGATGGGAGATAAGATTTATCAATGGGGCTCTTCGTTTTGTTGATAAACCAGCATGGGCTTTTTCAGTAAATTTAATTAGTTTTATATTTCTTGTTTGTTCCATACTTGCAATTTTCATTTATAGAAAAGAATCAAATGGTCGTAAGAAAAGCTTTTTGTTTCTTTTAGTTGCATCTATCACAGGTTTTATCCCCTTCCTTTCATTTTTTTCAGCAATTTTTGCTCTTATTGCTGGGATTTTATATTTGGTTGATTTTAATCGATTGGTAAAAGAATAAACTAGAAGGTATTTATCATTTTCAACATATCCAACCTTTTTTAGAACTGATTCTCTCAATCTCCGGTACGTCTGATTTCTATTTTTTGAGGTTTCATTATATAATAGCATTATATGTAATGACTGATGTAGTTACACTAACATTTCTATTTAAAAATTAAGGAGTATTATCAATGAAAAAAGCAATGTTAATTATAAACCCTACCTCTGGTGGGGAAAAGGCTTTGGATTATAAGGTCAAGCTGGAGAATAAGGCCAAAGATTATTTTGAGCACGTGGAAACCAAAATTACTGAAAAAGCGCTGGATGCAACACACTTTGCTGAGGAAGCCTCTCGTGAGCAGTACGATGCAGTGGTTGTTTTCGGTGGAGACGGGACTGTCAATGAAGTCATTTCGGGTATTGCTGAGAGAGACTACATTCCTAAGTTAGGGATTATCCCAGGCGGTACAGGTAACCTCATTACGAAACTGTTGGAAATCAATCAAGACATCGATGGTGCGATTGATGAACTTGATTTTAACTTAACCAACAAGATTGATATCGGTAAAGCAAATGATAACTATTTTGGTTATATCTTTAGTATCGGTTCTCTGCCTGAGGCGATTCACAATGTGGAGATCGAGGACAAGACAAAATTCGGTATATTAGCCTATGCTGTAAATACCATGAAGTCTGTGATGACGGATCAGGTCTTTAACATTAAGGTTGAGACAGAAAATGGAAATTATGATGGTGAAGCGAGTCATGTTTTGGTTCTCTTGACAAATTACTTCGCTGATAAGAAAATCTTTGAAGAAAACAAAGACGGCTATGCCAATATTTTGATTCTAAAAGATGCTTCTCTATTCTCTAAATTATCCGTCATTCCTGATTTACTAAAAGGCGATGTTGTCGGCAATGATAATATTGAGTATATCAGAGCTCGTACTATTAAAATCTCTTCAGATAGTGAGTTGGAGTCAGATGTTGATGGCGATAAGTCGGATAACCTACCTGTAGAGATTAAGGTACTGGGCCAGCATATTGAAGTTTTTTCACAACCGAAAGAGTAGAAGATAGAAACAAGTTTGTCTTTCACTGAGAAATAAAGTTTTATATCAAAGATTGGAGGAAGGATGAATTCTCTATTTGATGAATTTCGAACAATTTGTTCTCATTTAAACCAAGTTGGAATCACACCCACGCTCATGGGGTCTTTGGGTTTTGAATACCGTTCAAATGAAGATTGGGAGCCGTCTGACATTGACATTCATGTCTCTGGAGATCCTAGAGGCTGGGAAGCGCCTGATCATCTCAGGATTTATGACTGGGACAAGATAATGAAAGTGATGAACCACTTAGGCTATACCTTGGTAGATATTCACGAGCACGAATTCCAAAAAGATGATGTGAGCGTTGAATTTGGAAGTATCGATTCCTTACCTGATTTTGCAGGAGTTTCGAAATCAGATATAGAGTTGATTCATCTCGAGGACATCACGTTTCGTGTTCCAAGTTTGGAACAGTATTTCAGTATATACAAGGCTTCTTCCCAAGATTCCTATCGAAATGACCACAATAATAATAAAGATTTTAAAAAGATAGATTGGCTTGAAAGGCATTTGTAAATCATCAATCAGAAAGTAGTAGGTATTAAATCTTACTGCTTTTTTATATTCTCAAAAACAATCCACTCGAAACTACGGACAAGTCTTGAAAATAAAATTTTAAAGTAGTATACTAGAATCACAATAATGAAAACGTTTGCGCAGCAAGATGAATAAAAGTAAACTAGGAGACAGAACAATGGAATTAACAGCCATTTACCATAGACCAGAGTCAGAGTATGCGTACCTTTATAAGGATAAGACAATGCACATTCGTATCCGGACCAAGAAAGATGATATAGAAAGCATCAACTTGCATTATGGAGACACTTTTATCTTTTTAGAGGACCATTATGAAGCAATCAAGGAGATGGTCAAAGTAACTTCTGATGTCTTATTTGATTACTGGCAAGCGGAAGTTTCAGTTGGCTATGCACGACTCCAGTATCTCTTTGAACTCAAGGATAAGCAGGGTCAGAGTATTTTGTATGGCGATAAGGGATGTGTTGAAAATACGCTAGAAAACCTTCATTATGAAGGAAATGGCTTTAAAATTCCGTATATCCATGAGATTGATGCTTGCCATGTTCCTGACTGGGTAGCAGAGATGGTATGGTACCAGATTTTCCCAGAACGCTTTGCTAATGGCAATCCTGAGATTTCACCTGAAGGTGCGCTAGCTTGGGATTCCTTTATCAAGCCAAAGACGAGCGATTTCTTTGGTGGTGATTTACAGGGCATTATTGACCATCTGGATTACTTGCAAGACTTAGGGATTACAGGTCTTTATCTCTGTCCGATTTTTGAATCCCCAAGCAATCACAAGTATAATACGACGGATTATTTCGAAATAGATCATCATTTTGGAGATAAGAAAATTTTTCGTAAACTGGTGGAGGAGGCCCATCAGAGAGGGATGAAAATCATGCTGGACGCTGTTTTCAATCATATCGGGGATCAGTCTCTGCAGTGGCAGGATGTTCTCAAGCATGGTGGAAAGTCGGAATATAAAGACTGGTTCCATGTTCAAGAATTTCCCGTGACCAAAGATAAGCTTGGAAATCCAAGAAAACTCCCTTATCATACCTTCGCTTTTGCCAGCTATATGCCCAAGCTCAATACGGCCAATCCTCAAGTGAGGGACTATTTGTTAAAAGTTGCGACCTACTGGATTGAAGAGTTTGATATTGATGCTTGGCGCCTGGATGTGGCCAATGAAGTAGACCATCAATTTTGGAGAGATTTCCGTAAGGCTGTCTTGGCTAAAAAGCCTGACCTTTATATTCTTGGAGAAGTCTGGCACACTTCTCAGCCTTGGCTAAATGGCGATGAATTCCACGCAGTCATGAATTATCCTCTCTCCGACAGCATCAAGGATTATTTCTTGCGAGGGACTAAGAAGTCACCTCAATTCATCGATGAGATCAATAGCCAATCAATGTACTATAGACAACAGATTTCGGAAGTGATGTTCAATCTTCTGGATTCGCATGATACGGAGCGTATTTTGGCTACTGCCAAGGGAGATGTCCAACTCGTTAAGTCTGCCCTTGCTTGTCTCTTTTTACAAAGAGGGACACCGTGTTTCTACTATGGAACGGAGTTGGAGTTAGGTGGCGGACCAGACCCAGATTGTCGCCGTGTCATGCCTTGGGACCGTGTTTCAGACAGTAATGACATGCTGAACTTCATGAAGAAATTGATTCAGCTTCGTAAGGAGGTTTCAGGCATTATCCAACATGGCACCTATAGCCTAAAAGAAATTAAGCCGGACATGCTAGCTCTTGAATGGGATTATGATGGACAAAAGGTCCAAGCTATTTTTAACCAATCAAGTGAAAACTATCTTGTAGACCGTGATTCTGTAGTGCTAGCCAGTCATTGCCAAGAATTGGGACTGCAACTGGCGATTTTGCCTAAAGGTTTCGTCATTCAATAAAAAATAGGATTAAAAAGGCTGTAATGAATGGGTGATTCGTGCGGTCTTTTTTTGACTTATGTAGTATAATATAGCTAAGTCAACGATTACTAGCTGAATGATTAGTGAATGGTGTTTAAAATGAAAAAGAGACTTGTAGTCTAGAAGGAGAATTGCATGAAACGAACGAGAAAAGTAGTAGCCTTGGGACTGTGTTTGCCCTTATTTCTTGGCTTGGCTGCTTGTCAGCAAAATAATACGAGCACTGAAGCTGCAAATCAGACACAGACCAGTTCAGATAAAGTTCCTTGGACGGCTTCATATTCCAATCTAAACGGTCAAGTCAGTACCGAAGAGGTCAAATCTCTCTTATCAGCTCACTTGGACCCAAATAGTGTTGAAGCATTTTTCAATCTTGTTACAGACTATAATGCGACTGTCGGCTCCACTGGCTTAAGTGGTGATTTTGCCTCCTTTACAAAAACGGAATACGATGTAGAGAAAATCAGCAATTTGTGGACACAAAAGAAGGGTGACTTTGTCGGGACCAACTGCCGTATCAATAGCTATGCGCTATTAAAAAATTCAGTCACGATCCCAAAACTTGAAAAGAATGATCAGCTACTTTTTGTGGATAATGATGCTATCGATAAGGGAAAAGTATTTGATGAGAAAGATAAGGAAGAGTTTAATATTCTATTTTCTAGGGTGGAGACAGAAGCGACAACGGATGTAAAAGTTCACGCGCAGAAGATGGAGAAATTCTTTTCCCAGTTTCAATTTAATGACAAAGCTCGAATGCTGTCTGTAGTCTTGCATGATAATTTGGATGGAGAGTTTCTTTTTGTCGGGCATGTTGGTATTTTAGTGCCAGCTGATGATGGTTTCTTATTTGTTGAAAAACTGACTTTTGTAGAGCCCTATCAAGCTATTAAGTTTGCGAGCAAGGAAGACTGTTACAAGTATCTATCCACCAAATATGCGGATTACACAGGTGACGGACTAGCTAAGCCTTTCATCATGGACAATGAAAAGTGGGTTGAAGGATATTAAGGTAGGCAAGGGAGAAGGAGTATGGAGACAGTAGTAGCGCTTTTAGTTGTCATTCTTATCGGAGTCTGGGCTGTAAACATTCTCAAGTCTCGTAAGGCAAATAAAAAAGAAAGATTTTTTGGCTATATGCAGCGCTATGATATAGATGGTGAGGGCTATCAGTCAGAAGTCTGGGAAGTGATAGAAGATGAGGAATGGAAATAAGGAGGAGAGTCCAAAAACAGTAGATTTCTTGCCTTTCTCAAGAAAGGGAACTAGTAACATTAGTGCTATTCTAAGGAACTTATAGGAGGAAACATTATGGGAATGATTGCTAATTATCAATATCTATCTGACAATGAATTAAGCCAAATAAAGCGCTATTCTTGTCAGGAAGAGGATTTACTTGACTTAGTAGAGGATTATCCTGAGGGAAACGATACGTTGATAGATATTGACAAAATGTGGGATGCCTTGCTCTTTGTTATGACAGGTTTTAGTAGTTCAGAATTTATGGATGACGGCCCCTTGATAGAAGCTGTCTTGGGAGTAACTCCTTTAGAAAATGTATCGGAGTATATAGCCTATACTGAACACTCAAAGATAGCTGAGATTGTTCAAGCATTAGAGAATTTTGACATGGATAGGGCTTTAGCTAACTTTAGCATGGAAGCATGCAAGAAGGCAGATTTGTATCCCGATATTTGGGATTATCTTGATGAAGAGGAAGAAATCAAGGATGATATTCGAACCTGTTTTGTAAAAATGAAGGACTTTTATAAGAAAATCTTAACTCTCAAAGGAAATGTCCTAGTGACTATTTGTTAACTACTTTTACCAACTGTTAGTCAGGTGCCTGATGAATGCACATCTAGAAAATCGAACACCTGATGATTTGTCTGGTGGATGAAATATTCCACCGTGTAGTCGGACGGGATAGATAGAAATTGGTTATAGAATTTGTAAGCATAATAAATTTTAAACTTTAAGATGGAGGATTAAAGAGATGGGAAAAATTGAATGGGAAAATGCAAAGACGCGTTTAGATGCCTTGCTTGTCATTGATGAGTATCGAACAGATCCAAACAAGACCTGGCTTCGATTGATCGTTAAGACTGAGGAAAGCTATGGGATCCGTTACCTTATCAACAACGGTTCTGGTGATTCTCTAGATGTGATTTTGACTGATAAAATGATCCTTATAAAGGGCTTTGATCATGAAAGTAGTTTGAGTCAATTTGCTGCGGATGAGTGGAATCAAGACATCATAGACGGATTTTATAAAGGGCTGGATGAAAAGTATCAAAACCTATACTCAGAAGAACAAAAAGACGAAACAACCTTCTTTATCTGGTATGACGGTCAAGAGCATCAAAATACCTACCAAGATCAGGACGGTGGTGAATGGTTATTATCCTATTTCTTTGAAAGTTTTGAGAAATTTCATGAGTTTGTGACGGATTACTATTCAATTACCGTAGATGAGGACTTACTTAGAAAACTTTACAATCAAGGACAGCTTTCAGAAGTAGAATTGGAGCAGTTGATTCCTACTTCCTAGCTGGAAATATTTATGAAATCTGATGAAAAGAATTGATTTTCAATATCAAGTTATACTTTAAGAATTATTGAAGTAGTTAATGTCTGTAGTTCCTTTTTTCTTATGCAGATAACGACTTAAAACGATTTCTTTTTATTGTTGAATAATATTTTGCGAACAAAAAACAAAATTCTTTAAAAAAGTTTCACAAAATCCTTTACAAGTTCTTATAAACATGATATAGTTATTAGGCTTAGAAAATGAGATGATGTTTTCTAGCAAATATAAACCCGAGTAAAAAATGCCTACGGACAGGCAGGGTTGAATGCCGAAGCGTGGTTAAAAAGCCACATTATTGATAGGGTTAAAAGCCTACTTTTATAAGTTGATGTTAGGACGCTTGTCCTAATTCATAAATTTTAGTGTGGTGAAAGCACACGTCATCTTGTGAAACGATCAATAAAGTACGTAATATTTGCTACTAGAGAGTTAGGAAACATCAGGAACAGACATACTCAACAGAAACCAAAATAAACACGTCAGAAGATTGCAGAGCAGGTGAAAACCTGCTCTTTTTTCATAAGTCAACCTTTAGTCGCCTTTATCTTCTTGAGGTGCTAAAAATATGGTAAAGGAGTATGTCTTGAAGAAGTTAGATCAAAACCAAGCCCCAATTTATGAGGCCTTGGTCAAGCTACGCAAGAAAAGAATTGTCCCCTTTGATGTGCCAGGTCACAAGCGTGGACGAGGAAATCCAGAACTTGTCGAACTGTTAGGAGAAAAATGTGTTGGCATTGATGTCAATTCTATGAAACCCTTGGATAATCTTGGTCATCCCATTTCGATTATTCGGGATGCGGAGGAATTAGCTGCGGATGCTTTTGGTGCAGCCCATGCCTTTCTCATGATTGGAGGTACAACCTCATCAGTTCAAACCATGATTCTTTCCACCTGCAAGGCGGGAGATAAGATTATTCTTCCACGAAATGTCCACAAATCTGCTATCAATGCGTTGGTTCTATGTGGTGCCATTCCCATCTATATCGAGATGAGTGTAGATCCCAAAATCGGCATCGCATTAGGACTTGAAAATGACCGTGTTGCCCAGGCAATTAAGGAGCATCCAGATGCTAAAGCTATCCTAATCAACAATCCTACTTACTATGGGATTTGTTCGGATCTGAGAGGATTAACAGAGATGGCTCACGAAGTGGGCATGCTAGTTTTAGTGGATGAAGCTCATGGTGCGCATTTGCATTTTACAGATAAACTTCCAATTTCTGCTATGGATGCAGGTGCTGATATGGCGGCGGTCTCTATGCATAAGTCTGGTGGGAGTCTGACCCAAAGCTCCATTTTACTTATCGGGGAGCAGATGAATCCTGAATACGTTCGTCAGATTATCAACCTGACCCAGTCTACATCAGCATCTTACCTGCTGATGGCAAGTCTCGATGTTTCTCGTAGAAACCTAGCCCTTCGTGGTAAAGAGTCCTTTGAGAAAGTTATTGAGTTATCTGAGTATGCTCGTCGTGAAATCAATGCCATCGGTGGCTACTACGCCTACTCAAAAGAGTTAATAGACGGTGTCTCGGTTTGTGATTTTGACGTGACTAAGTTATCAGTCTACACTCAGGGGATTGGTTTAACAGGGATTGAAGTTTATGATCTCTTACGGGATGAATATGACATTCAGATCGAGTTTGGTGATATTGGCAATATCTTAGCTTATATTTCCATTGGCGACCGCATCCAAGACATCGAGCGCTTAGTCGGTGCTTTGGCTGATATTAAGAGACTCTATTCTCGAGATGGGAAGGACTTGATTGCTGGAGAATATATCCAGCCCGAGTTGGTGCTGTCTCCACAAGAAGCCTTCTATTCAGAAAGAAAAAGTTTAACCTTGGATGATTCTGTTGGACAAGTCTGTGGGGAATTTGTCATGTGCTATCCTCCAGGGATACCAATCCTAGCACCAGGTGAACGGATTACACGAGAGATTGTGGATTATATACAATTCGCCAAGGAACGTGGTTGCTCCCTCCAAGGGACGGAAGATCCAGAAGTCAATCACATCAACATCATTGAGAGAAAGGAGAACTAGATGGATTTATGGTTTTCTGAAGTTCATACTCCAGATGTGAAACTGTCCCTGAGAACAGCCAAGCAACTCTATGCTGGAAAAAGTGAGTGGCAGGATATTGAGGTATTAGATACACCAGCTTTTGGAAAGATATTGATCTTAAATGGCCATGTCTTGTTTTCAGATGCAGATGATTTTGTTTACAATGAAATGACCGTCCACGTACCCATGGCTGTCCATCCAAATCCAAAGAAAGTATTGGTTATTGGGGGTGGTGACGGGGGTGTTGCCCAAGTATTAACACTCTATCCTGAACTGGAACAAATCGATATTGTGGAACCGGATGAGATGTTGGTTGAAGTCTGTCGTGAGTATTTCCCAGACTTTGCTGCAGGGCTAGATGATCCTCGTGTTACCATTTACTACCAAAATGGGCTTCGTTTTTTACGAAACTGTGAGGATGATTACGATATCATTATCAACGATGCGACAGATCCATTTGGGCATACGGAAGGGCTTTTTACCAAGGAATTTTACGGGAACAGCTACAGAGCTTTGAAAGAAGATGGTATCATGATTTACCAGCATGGTAGTCCTTTTTTTGACGAAGATGAGTCAGCTTGCCGAAGCATGCACCGCAAGGTTAATCAAGCCTTTCCAATCAGCCGAGTCTATCAGGCCCATATCCCAACCAGTCCAGCTGGCTATTGGCTATTTGGATTTGCATCGAAAAAATACCACCCTATCAAAGATTTTGACAAGGAAGGCTGGAAAAAACGCCAGCTTTTCACAGAATACTATACTGCAAACTTACACGTGGGAGCCTTTATGTTGCCCAAGTATGTAGAAGACATTTTAGAAGAAGAGGAAGGAAAAAAATGAGTCGTTTATTAGTTATCGGATGTGGGGGCGTTGCCCAAGTTGCTATTTCAAAGATTTGCCAAGATAGCGAAACATTTACAGAGATTATGATTGCTAGCCGTACCAAGTCAAAATGCGATGACTTGAAGGCTAAATTAGAAGGTAAAACAAGTACAAAGATTGAAACAGCTGGTCTTGATGCTGATAAGGTAGAAGAAGTCATTGCCTTGATTGAAAGCTACAAACCAGAAGCTGTTTTGAACGTAGCTCTACCATACCAAGATTTAACAATTATGGACGCTTGTTTAGCAACTGGAGTCCACTATATCGACACAGCTAACTATGAGGCTGAGGATACGGAAGACCCTGAATGGCGTGCTATCTATGAGAAACGTTGTAAGGAACTTGGTTTTACAGCCTACTTTGACTACTCGTGGCAGTGGGCTTATCAGGAGAAATTTAAAGAAGCAGGCTTAACAGCTCTTCTTGGATCTGGTTTTGACCCAGGTGTGACTAGTGTCTTTTCAGCCTATGCTCTCAAACACTATTTTGATGAAATCCACTATATCGACATTTTAGACTGTAATGGTGGTGACCACGGTTATCCATTTGCAACAAACTTTAACCCAGAAATCAATCTCCGCGAGGTTTCTGCGCCAGGTTCTTACTGGGAAGATGGAAAATGGGTCGAAGTCGAAGCCATGTCAATCAAGCGTGAGTATGATTTCCCTCAGGTTGGACAAAAAGACATGTATCTCCTTCACCATGAAGAAATTGAATCATTGGCCAAGAACATTCCTGGTGTCAAACGCATTCGTTTCTTTATGACCTTTGGTCAATCTTATCTAACGCATATGAAATGCTTGGAAAACGTTGGGCTTCTTCGTACGGATGCTATTAACTTTAATGGACAAGACATTGTGCCAATCCAATTTTTGAAAGCCTTGCTTCCAGATCCAGCCAGCCTTGGTCCACGCACAGTTGGTAAAACCAATATCGGTTGTATCTTTACAGGTGTAAAAGATGGTGTTGAAAAGACCATCTACATCTATAATGTTTGCGACCATCAGGAATGTTACGCCGAAGTTGGTTCACAAGCAATTTCTTACACCACTGGAGTTCCAGCTATGATTGGGACAAAATTGGTTATGAACGGTACTTGGAAACAAGCTGGAGTCTATAACCTTGAAGAATTGGATCCAGATCCATTCATGGAAGCTTTGAATGAGTATGGATTACCTTGGGTTGTGGTTGAAAACCCGCAAATGGTGGACTAATGAAGTTAGAACAAGTACCCACACCAGCTTATGTCATTGACTTGGCCAAGTTAGAAGCAAACTGTCGCATTCTAAAATATGTACAAGAAGAAGCTGGATGCAAAGTTTTACTTGCCCAAAAGGCTTATTCCCTCTATAAAACATATCCCTTGATTAGCCAGTATCTATCTGGTACGACGGCTAGTGGACTTTATGAAGCTAAGCTGGCTAGAGAAGAGTTTCCGGGGGAAGTCCATGTCTTTGCTCCAGCTTTCAAGGATGCAGACTTGGAGGAATTGCTGGAAATAACGGACCATATCGTCTTCAACTCAGAGAGACAGTTGCGTAAACATGGTGCTCGTTGCCGAGAGGCTGGTATCAGTGTCGGTTTGCGCCTCAACCCTCAGTGTTCAACTCAAGGAAATCACGCGCTCTATGACCCTTGTGCTCCGGGATCTCGGTTTGGAGTTAGCCTAGACAAGATACCGAGTGATTTGTTGGATTTAGTGGACGGACTTCATTTTCATACTCTTTGTGAGCAAGGTTCAGATGATTTAGAGACAACTTTGAAAGCAGTAGAAGCGCAGTTTGGACCCTATTTGTATCAAGTTAAATGGCTCAATATGGGTGGTGGACACCACATCACCAGAGAAGACTACGATGTGGATTTGCTGATTTCTGAGATTAAAAGAATTCGAGAAACTTACAATCTTGAAGTCTATATCGAGCCGGGTGAAGCTATTGCGCTCAATGCGGGTTATCTAGCAACTGAAGTATTGGACATTGTCGAAAACGGTATGGATATTTTGGTTTTAGATGCCTCCGCGACCTGCCATATGCCAGATGTACTTGAAATGCCCTATCGTCCACCTTTGAGAAATGGATTTGAACCGCAGGAAAAAGCCCATACCTATAGACTTTCTTCTAATACCTGTCTGACGGGCGACGTGATTGGAGATTATAGCTTTGAAAATCCAGTCCAAATCGGTGATAGACTTTATTTCGAAGACATGGCAATATACTCATTTGTCAAAAATAATACCTTTAACGGTATTGGCTTGCCAAGTCTCTATCTCATGGACGAGCAGGGAGACTGCAGCTTAGTCAAAGCCTTCGGTTATCAAGACTTTAAAGGGAGATTATCATGATGGACAGTCCAAAGAAATTAGGCTATCGTATGCCAGCAGAGTATGAACCCCATCATGGCACCCTCATGATCTGGCCAACTCGACCAGGTTCATGGCCCTTCCAAGGAAAGGCTGCTAAAAGAGCATTTACTCAGATTATCAAGACCATAGCAGAAGGGGAAAGAGTCTATCTTTTGGTGGAGCAGGCCCATCTATCTGAAGCTCAATCCTATCTTGGAGACAAGGTTGTTTATTTTGATATTCCTACTAATGATGCCTGGGCGCGTGATACGGGGCCGACCATTCTCGTCAATGAAAAAAGAGAAAAGTTGGCAGTCGATTGGTCTTTTAATGCCTGGGGTGGTACAGTCGATGGCCTCTACCAAGATTATGAAGATGATGACCAAGTAGCCAGTCGCTTTGCAGAACTCTTAGAGATACCTGTTTACGAGGCCAAACCTTTTGTACTGGAAGGCGGAGCAATCCATAGCGATGGTCAAGGAACCATTCTTGTGACTGAAAGTTGCCTACTAAGCGCTGGTCGCAATCCCCACCTGTCTAAAGCGCAAATTGAAAACACCTTATTAGAGAGCCTTGGCGCTGAAAAAGTTATCTGGCTTCCTTATGGTATTTATCAGGACGAAACCAATGAACATGTTGACAATGTTGCCGCTTTCGTTGGTCCTGCAGAGATTGTCTTGGCTTGGACAGATGACCAAAATGATCCCCAATATGCCATGTCAGTAGCTGATTTAGAGCTCTTAGAGCAAGAAACAGATGCAAAAGGGCGTCACTTCACCATTCATAAGCTTCCTATCCCAGCTATTCGTCAAGTTGTCACTAAAGAAGATTTACCAGGCTATACCTATGAAGAAGGGGAAGAAGAGCGTTATGCAGGTGAACGTCTTGCAGCTTCCTATGTCAATTTTTATATTGCCAACAAGGCTGTCTTAGTGCCCCAGTTTGAGGATGTAAACGACCAAGTGGCCCTAGATATCCTCAGCAAGTGTTTCCCAGACCGTAAGGTCGTAGGAATTCCAGCCAGAGATATTCTCTTAGGTGGTGGCAATATTCACTGTATCACCCAACAAATCCCAGAATAGGAGAAAAAGATGAGAAATGTTAAAGTTGCAGCGATCCAGATGCAATGCGCCAAGGATGTGGCGACAAATATCCAAACAGCGGAACGTCTAGTACGTCAGGCTGCAGAACAAGGCGCACAAATCATTCTCTTACCCGAGTTGTTTGAACGTCCCTATTTCTGTCAGGAACGCCAATATGACTACTACCAGTATGCCCAGTCAGTGACAGAAAATACCGCCATCCAGCATTTTAAAGTGATTGCTAAGGAACTAGAAGTTGTTCTACCCATTAGTTTCTACGAAAAAGATGGCAATGTCTTGTATAACTCTATTGCCGTCGTTGATGCAGATGGTGAAGTGCTGGGTGTTTATCGGAAGACACACATACCAGATGATCATTATTATCAAGAAAAGTTTTATTTTACGCCTGGCAACACTGGTTTCAAGGTCTGGGATACTCGCTACGCTAAAATTGGGATCGGTATCTGTTGGGATCAATGGTTCCCCGAAACAGCGCGCTGTCTTGCATTGAATGGTGCTGAATTGCTCTTTTATCCAACCGCTATCGGTTCAGAGCCTATCTTAGATACGGATAGTTGTGGTCACTGGCAACGTACCATGCAAGGGCACGCAGCAGCAAATATTGTCCCAGTTATTGCAGCCAATCGCTATGGCTTGGAAGAAGTCACTCCTAGTGAGGAAAATGGTGGACAGAGTTCCAGTCTTGACTTCTACGGTTCCTCCTTTATGACGGATGAAACAGGAGCTATTCTAGAGAGAGCTGAAAGACAAGGTGAAGCTGTTTTATTAGCCACTTATGACCTTGATAAGGGAGCAAGCGAGCGCCTCAACTGGGGACTGTTTCGTGATAGAAGACCCGAAATGTACCAACGAATTACCGACTAGAAAGTAACTTTCATAATAAATTTTTGGTATTCACGCCTGTCTTACAAAAATGTAAGATAGGCTTTTTAAATGTAAGATAGGTGTACGATTATACGCGGAAATGTATGCTATACTCTATGTAGATTAAAAAGAAAGAGGTTTATTATGAAAAAATGGAATGCGACACAGTTGAAGTATCTGATGGCGGCAGTAATGGTTCTAGACCATATTCCGCATATTACCGGAATCGTTTCTCCTTTGTGGGAAGGTATCTTTCACGCCTTGACCCGTTGTGTGGGAGTTTGGTTTGCCTATATGGCTATGGAAGGCTTCATCCATACTCGAAATTTGAAAAACTACCTCATCCGTCTTTGGAGTTGGGCGCTTATCATGTTTGCTGGAAATAGCCTACTCAACGCCCTATTTGCATCCAAAGGAGTAATGGTCAATAATAATATTTTCTTGACTTTGGCCATCGGTGTCACCATGCTTTGGATTGGTTTTCCCAGAAAAGAGTTGGATAAAAAGGAGAAGTTGTGGCGTCGGATTGGGCTTGCTGGGCTCTTGATTTTCGGTTGTCTTTTTACTGAGGGTGGCATCACCATGCTACCATTTCTCTTGATTAGTTACTCTTGTCGAAATCGCAAGGGCTTGCGAAATCTCCTCTATGCCTTTCTGTGGGCTTTCTTATTAGTGACTTCCATCCAAATATACGACACTTGGCACCAAACACTGGAAATGATGCTTTTCAATTCTGACTGGCTCTTTATCACCGTCTTTCCTTTTATGGCCTTGTATAATGGACAGCGAGGAAAAGAAACTAGTTGGAGTAAATATTTCTTTTATATTTTCTACCCAGCTCATCTATGGATTATAACTTTGATTGCTTATTTGCTTAAGTAGATTCAATATTCATTAGCTCCTTCTTGCTTAAAATGTGAGAGGAGCTTTTCTGTATCTGGAATTCCCAACAAAACATGTTATAATAGTTTTAGAAAGGACGAGGTTTATGGCGAGCATACTTGTAATTGAAGATAATAATGACATCCAGGAAATCTTAAGAATCCTTCTTGCAGAGGAACACGAGGTGATTCAAGCATTTTCTGGGACAGAAGGTATCATGCAATTTGACAAAGGTGGCATTGATCTCGTCTTGCTAGATATCATGCTCCCTGGGAAAAATGGCGATCAAGTCTTGCAAGCTATTCGACAAACTAGTCAGACTCCGGTCATCATGCTTACTGCTTTAGGTGATAAAAAGCTCATCAGCCAATATCTCTTAGATGGTGCCAATGATTATGTAGTAAAACCTTTTGATTTGGACGAAGTCTTTGCCAGAGTCACTGTGCAATTACGCCAAAGTGGGGAACATCAGTCAGGAGATCGAAGAGAAATTGATAACCTCGTACAAAACTTTAAAAATATCCAGTTCAATGCGGATAGTTTTGAAATAAGTAGCACAACTGAAACCATTCGCCTTGCAAAGAAAGAGTGCCAGATTCTCCAAATGTTGCTCCAGCATCCTAAAAAAATCTTCACCAAAGAAGAACTCTATGAATTAATTTGGGAAGAAAGTTACCTGCCTGGAGACAATACGCTCAACACTCATCTAAGCAATCTCCGTAAGAAACTACATCAACTGGATCCAAATCACGAATACATCGAAACCATTTGGGGAGTTGGTGTTCGATTAAAAGGAGACAAGCAATGATTTACATTTTGATATCAATATTGCTCCTCATTAACATCATTTTGGCGATTTCTTTGATTCGCTATCATATAGCAATTAAAGATTTAAGCAGACAAATTGAAGAAAAGATTCGCTCTGGTAGCATGAAGAGGATCGGTGTAAATTTCTTTTCAAAGACCATTTTGCGTCTACATAACCAAATTGAGAATCTATTTCAAGTAGTGGAGCAAAATCAGCTAATCATGAAGCGTGAAAAACACACCCTAGATATGGCAATCAGTAACATAGCTCATGATA
>NZ_AJRH01000022.1:0-28416 GCF_000297015.1 Streptococcus sp. GMD6S
CCGGGTTACCGCCGTGAAAAGGCGGTGTCTTAACCCCTTGACCAACGGACCTTGAGCTTTTCGACTCTTTCTATTATACCTTCTTTTCTCCCTTTGTCAAGAACTTTTTTCCATCCTATACAAATTCTTGGAAGACAATCAAAAAGAGCCAGACTATCTGACTCTTTTGATTTTTAATTCAAAGGGCCTTCTCTTACTCTCCAAGAAAGGATGAGCTCATATCCCTATATTTTTCCTACTTATTTAGAAATCTGCTTCAGCATGTTTTCAATATGCTGAATTGATTTTTCACGTCCGAGCAAGAAAATGGTGTCTGGTAATTCTGGTCCATGCATTTCACCTGAAACGGCGATACGGATTGGCATAAATAGATTCTTACCTTTAATACCTGTTTCTTTTTGGACTGCTTTGATTTGTGGGAAGATGTTTTCTGTCACAAACTCCTCATCTGTCATTGCTTCTAGTTTCGCTTTGAAGGCTTCTAGAACAACCGGAACGGTTTCTCCTGCCATGACCTCGCGCTCAGCATCTGTCAGTTCTGGGAAATCTGAGAAGAAAAGGTCTGTCAATGGAACGATTTCGTCCACTGACTTCATTTGTGGTTTATAGAGTTCCACCAATTTTTCAGCCTTATCAGTCAAACGTCCTGCTTCTTCTAGGAATGGTTTTGCCATCTCAAAGATAGTTGCTAAGTCAGCTCTCTTGATGTAGTCGTTACTCATCCAGTCTAGTTTCTTCTGGTCGAAGGCTGCTGGAGACTTGCTGAGGCGATTTTCATCAAAGAGCTTGATGAGTTCTTCACGAGAGAAGATTTCATCTTCCCCACCAGGATTCCAACCAAGAAGGGCAATAAAGTTAAAGACTGCTTCTGGAAGGTACCCTTTCTTACGGTAGTCTTCGATAAATTGAAGGGTATTAGTATCGCGTTTAGATAACTTCTTACCAGTTTCAGAGTTGATAATCAAGGTCATGTGACCGAACTCAGGTGCATCCCAACCAAGCGCTTCATAAACCATGAGCTGTTTTGGGGTGTTGGCAATGTGGTCATCTCCGCGAATAACATGGGAAATTTGCATGTCATGATCATCGATGACAACGGCAAAGTTGTAAGTTGGGTAGCCATCTTTCTTCTGAATCACCCAGTCACCGCCGATGTTGCCACCTTCAAACTCGATATCATCTTTGACCATATCATGCCATTTGTAGATACCAGATTCATTAACAGCCAAACGAACAGTTGGGATGATACCGGCTGCTTCACGTTCTGCAATGTAAGCCGCCTTTTCTTCTTCGCTCATGCCAAGATATTCATTGATGTAGCGTGGTGTTTCGCCAGCTTCTTCTTGGCGTTCGCGCTCTGCTGCCAACTCTTCTTCTGTAACGTACGATTTGTAGGCTTTTCCTTCAGCTAGCAATTGGTCGATGTATCTTTGATAGAGTTCCAAACGCTCTGATTGGCGGTAGTTTTCATGAGTTTCTGGACTTTCATCCCAGTCAATTCCCAACCAGCGAAGATTTTCAAGCTGTGAACGTTCCCCATCTTCGACATGGCGTTTACGGTCAGTATCTTCGATACGAATGATAAAAGTTCCACCATGATGGCGTGCGTAAAGGTAGTTAAACAATGCTGTACGGGCATTTCCGATGTGTAGTAGTCCTGTTGGACTTGGTGCGTAGCGTACGCGGATATCTTTTGACATAGTTTCTCCTATAAAGTCTCTAGGCGTCTGCCTTTTTGCTTTCTATATTATATCACAAGTCTCGCCTGAGTCCAATGTCTACGAATAAAGAGAGTAAAAAAGAGTGGACAAGCCACTCTTTTCTTTTATTATAGACGTGCGTTAAGCTCTTTGCTCAATTCTTCAAATCCTGGTTTTCCAAGAAGGGCAAACATGTTGCGTTTGTAAGCTTCAACACCTGGTTGGTCAAATGGGTTAATGGCATTCAAGTAACCTGAAAGGGCAATTGCCAATTCGAAGAAGTAGATAGTATAACCAAGAGTGAAAGCGTCTTGCTCTGGAAGAGTTACGTACATGTTTGGCACATCACCGTCAGTGTGGGCAAGAAGAACACCGTCAGTTGCTTTTTTGTTTACAAAGTCAACGTCTTTTCCTTGAAGGTAACCAAGTCCGTCAAGGTCTTCTTCCAAAGTAGGGATAATCACGTTCTTACGTGGTTTGTCAACACGGACAACTGTTTCAAACATGATACGAGTTCCTTCTTGGATAAATTGACCCAATGAGTGCAAGTCAGTTGAGAAGTTAGCTGAAGTTGGGTAAATACCTTTTTGGTCTTTCCCTTCTGACTCACCAGCCAATTGTTTCCACCATTCTGAGAAGTATTGAAGTGATGGTTCGTAGTTTACCAAGATTTCAGTAGCGTAGCCTTTACGGTAAAGGATGTTACGAACTGCTGCGTATTGGTAAGCTTCATTTTCTGAAAGTTTGTCTGAAGTGTAGTCTTTACGAGCTGCGTTCGCACCTTCCATAAGGGCTTTGATGTCTGCACCTGATGCTGCGATTGGAAGCAATCCAACTGCTGTCAATACTGAGAAGCGTCCACCGATGTCGTCTGGAACCACAAATGTTTCCCAACCGTTGGCATCTGCTTCAACCTTAACAGCACCTTTTTGGCGGTCAGTTGTTGCGTAGATACGTTTGTTAGCTTCTTCTTGTCCGTATTTCTTAACCAAAAGTTCTTTGAAGACACGGAAAGCAATCGCTGGTTCTGTTGTTGTACCTGATTTAGAAATCACGTTTACTGAGAAGTCTTTGTCAGCTACGTACTCTACCAAGTCAGCAAGGTAAGTAGATGAGATTGAGTTTCCAGCGTAAAGGATTTGTGGAGCTTTGCGTTCTTCTTTTGTTTGCAAGTTTGCAAAGTGGTGGTTCAAGAAGTCAATGGCTGCTTTGGCACCAAGGTAAGATCCACCGATACCGATTACAACCAAGACATCGCTATCTGACTTGATTTGCTCAGCAGCTTTCAAGATGCGGTCGAATTCTTCACGGTCATAGTTTTCAGGAAGGTCCAACCAACCTAAAAAGTCGCTACCAGCACCAGTTCCTTTACGAATCAATTCGTCTGCAGCTGTTACTTGTGCTTGCATGTATTCCACTTCATGTGGGGCAACAAATTTGTCTAAAACTTTTGAATAATCAAATTTAATATGTGACATGATAATCCTCCAAAATTTCTTCTTTTCTATCATAACGCTTACCTTCGATTTTTTCAAGTTTTTTTATTGATTTTGCCCAATTTTTATCAGAATTCAAACGTTTGCGTAAATTTGCTAAAATATAAAAAATCTGAAAGGACGAATAAAAACGGCTAGAGACTCTAACCGTTACAATTCATTTAATAAATACTCAAATAATTCTAAATTGCCATCTTCTTCATTGACCAGGAACTCTGGGTGCCACTGTAAACCGATAATGCGATGTTCGTCAATAGACTCAATCGCTTCCACTGTCTGATCTCGAGGATCCACCGCTGTCACACGGAAATTGGGTGCTAGATCTTTAATGCTCTGACGATGCACTGAATTAACCTGACTTTCTTTGCCAAATAACTTAGCCACCACGCTTCCTTCTACTGTTTCAATAGAATGAGAGGTTCCAAAAGGCAAGCCTTGCCAGTGACCTTCAATTTCTTGGTGAAGAGTGCCGCCAAAAGCAACATTGACCAGCTGAACCCCGCGACAGATTGCCATAATTGGTTTATTCTGGCGGAGCGCTTCTTTCAAGAGGGCTAGTTCAAACTCATCGCGTACAAGGTTGTAATCATCGCTCTCAATGGTCTTTTTCTCTCCATAAAACTGAGGATGGACGTTTTGCCCACCTGTCAAGATGAGTTTGTCAATCATTTCCACATAATCGCGCACAATGGACTCATCCCCTACAGGAATTACTAAAGGAAGACCACCGACTTGACGAATGCTCTCTGCAAATTTACAGGATACAGATGAGTGAATGTTTTTCCCTTCTGCATCTACAGGACATAGATTTGCAGCAACTCCTACAACCGTTCTAGCCATAATGTGTCTCCTTTCGATTTTCTTGCGATAGTCTTATCTTATCACTCCAACCCTTTCCTGTCTAATATGTTTTTTTAAAGACCGTGATAAGTATTTTTTATGTATAAAAAAAAGCTGCCCAATAAGGACAACTTCTTTTTTATTCGAAGACAAATTGATTGTGATACAGTTCCGAGTAGAAGCCACCGATCTTGAGCAACTCGTGATGATTTCCACGTTCAATGACCTCTCCATCTTTGAGGACAATAATCTGATCGGCATTGAGGATGGTCTTGAGACGATGGGCAATCACAAAACTGGTTCGTCCTGCTACAACTGCCTCCATGGCATGTTGAATCTTGCTTTCTGTTACGGTATCCACATTGGAAGTCGCTTCATCTAAAATTAGGACTTGAGGATCTGTCATCAAGGTTCGAGCGATGGAAATCAATTGTTTCTGCCCAGTCGAGAAGATATTTTGCTCATCATCAATAAGGGTATCATACTTGTCAGGCAAGCTTTCGATATAGTCATGAATATGAGTTGCCTTGGCAGCTGCTTCGACCATTTCCTGACTGGCATCTGGCACACCAAAGCGGATATTGTCTCGGATTGTTCCGCTAAACAAGACCGAATCCTGCAGGACAATCCCGACCTTGCTCCGCAGACTGTCCAAGTCGTAGTCACGGATGTCTTTGCCATCAAAGGAAATACTACCTGCATCCACATCGTAGAAACGATTGATGAGGTTCATGATGGTCGATTTCCCTGAGCCAGTCGGACCGACAACTGCTATCATCTGCCCCTTAGGAGCTGAAATGCTAACATCTTTTAAAATCGGCTTGTCTGGCACATAAGAGAAATCAATGTGACTGATTTCAACGCCTTCTCGCAATTCCGTAAAGGCAGGCGCATTTTGCGGACGAATCTCTTCTTCTGCATCGAACATTTCTTGGATACGATCTGCCCCAGTAAAGGCCAACTGGAGGCTCCCCCAACTCGCAGCCACCTGGATAATCGGCTGGTAGTACTGTTGAGAAAATTGGGTAAACATGACAATCAAACCTAGGGCTGTCGTTGTTTCGATACTTGGATCCTTCAGCAAGACCGCAGAACCAGCAAAAATGACGATGGCTGTATTGACCAAGCTCATCCCATTCATAACTGGAAAGAGGATACCTGAGAACATTCTCCCTTTAAAGGTTGCCTTACGCACGCGCTCATTTTGCTCCACAAAGCCTGCTACGATATCATCTTGAATTCCTTGTACGATAACAGCTTTCTGTCCAGAAATACTCTCGTCCATGTAGGCGTTAAGTTTCCCAACCTCTTTTTGCTGGAGATTGGTATACTTGCGGGCCATTTTCACGATGAAAACCAGCATGAGAAAGGCCACTGGAGTGCTGGCTACTGTTATCAGGGCGAGCGTCACATTTCTTGAAAACATGACAAAAATCAAACCGATGTAAAGAGCAATATTGCTCATAACCTGAACTAGGCTTTCATTGAAGGCTTGAAGGATGTTGTCCAAGTCGCTCGTGAAGCGAGAAAGGATATCCCCATCCTGATGGCGGTCAAAGAAAGAAACCGTCAAACGGGAAAGTTTACCAAAAAGGCCCTTACGCATCTCATTTGTCGACTCGGCAATCACACGGGTCATCAAGATCATGTAAATCAAGCTAGACACCACCAAGACAAGGACAACCAGAGCTAGATTCAGCATCAGAGCTGACAAACTTTGCCAGGCTAGTTCGGAAGTCCCATTTTGATAAGCTAGAACTAGGTTAGCTAGCTCCGTGACTGCTTGGCCTGAAAAAACAGGAAAGAGGGCTTGGGCAATCGTCGCCACCGCAACCATCAGAATCACAATGACAAAGGAGAGCTTGTAAACTTTAAAATAATTCCAGAAAAATCGAACGGTTTTCATTTTATTCCTCCTTTCCCTTTTGTGTTTCGTAGATTTCGCGGTAGACGGCATTGTTAGCTACCAAGTCTGCATGCCGTCCTTCTCCAATCAAGCGTCCTTGGTCCAAGACCAAAATCTTGTCTGCATGGACGACTGAACTAATCTTTTGAGCGATGATAATGGTTGTCGTCCCTTTCAGGTCTTTATTCAAAGCTTCCTGTACGAGTCTCTCTGACTTAGCATCCAAGGCTGAAGTCGAATCGTCAAAAATCAGGATACGGGGATTGCTGACAATCCCACGGGCAATGGACATCCGTTGTTTTTGTCCACCAGAAAAATTGGTGCCTCGCTCTTCGACCTGACTCTCAAATTTGTTTTCCATGCGTCCGATAAATTCGCTGGCTTGGGCAATTCGTGCTGCACGTTCCATTTCTGACACGCTGGCATTGCCTTTCCCTTGACGAAGATTATCTGCAATGGTCCCACTAAAGAGAATAGCACGTTGCAAGACAATGGAAACTGTTTTACGTAAGGTTCCCTCGCTGACGTCTCGAATATCCTTGCCACCAATCTTAATAGATCCCTCCTGTGGATCAAACAGTCGTGGAATTAACTGAGCTAGAGTGGACTTCCCTGCTCCAGTCGCTCCAACCACACCGACCATCTGACCAGGCGCAACATCAAAGGTTACATTCTTCAGCATAGGTTCGTCATCATTGGGATAGGTGAAGGTCACATTTTCAAAAGAGAGACTTCCTTCTAACTCTTCATCTGGGAGATCTTTAAAGGTCATCGCTGGCTCGGTATCTAGAATCTCACGGATACGACGCAAAGAAATCATGGCACGGCTGACAGAATTTCCTAAAAATCCAACCATGATAATAGTAAAGATAATCTGGCTGAGATAGTTGATAAAGGAAGCAATCGAGCCCACTACAGACGGATCTGACTGAGCCATGCCTGCTACCAACCAGATAGAGAGAAAGACCGCTCCATAGCCGACTAGCATCATAACGGGTTCTATAACTGAGAAGGCATAACCGATATAAAGATTTTGGCCGAGAAGTTCATCAGAAACCTCGGTAAATTTGTCAAATTGTGCTTTTTCTTGTACAAAGGATTTGACTACGCGCACACCACGTAGATTTTCCTTAGCGATAGCATTGATCCGTTCAAGAAGGGTTTGAAATTTGGCAAATCGTGGCCCCATCATCCCCATCATGATGGCAGTTAGTGCAAAGATTAGGAGCACCATGAGGACAATCACCCACCAAAGCGACGGAAGAGTGTGAACCGCCAAGATAAAGGAACCGATAAAGAGAAGAGGGAGACGGAAAAGAATTTGAAAAGCCATCATCACCACGTTCTGAATTTGGTTGATATCATTGGTCATACGGACGACAAGGTTACCCGCATTGAATTGCTCGATATTGGCATAAGAAAAAGTCTGGATCTTGCGAAAAGCGTCTTCACGAAGGTCCGAAGACACTCCTTGAGCAATGTAGGCTGCAAGCGTTACATTGACCCCACCTGCAACCAGACCGACTAGGGCTACTCCTATCAACCAAGCGCCAATACTATAAATAGCCTCATTTTGTCCGGCCAACAAAGCCTCTAACACCTCTTGCAAATAGCGCGGTTGCAAGAGCGAACTCGCAACCATCAAGCCTGTCATCATTAAGGATGCCAAGGCTTGCCATTTATAGGTTTTTATTTTTTTAATGAGCATATTTCCTCCTAATAAAATAGATAAAGGGAGCGACATCCTGCGTCAGCTCCTTCTCATTCGTTCATATTGATGCTATTCTAGCAAAAAAGAGACATCTTGTCAAAGAAGTCTCCTTATTATAAATTAGTGCGCTTTCATCTACAGGTGATGCATGAAAAGGCTTTTTATGGTAAAATGAAAGGAAGAACTCTTACAAGGAGGAAAAGATGAAGAAACAAACCATCGCTGTCTTGGGTCCTGGTTCTTGGGGAACTGCCCTTTCGCAGGTCCTAAACGACAATGGACACGAGGTTCGAATTTGGGGAAATATTTCTGACCAAATTGATGAAATCAATAACCAACATACAAACAAACGCTACTTCAAAGATATCCTACTCGACGAAAAAATCAAAGCCTATCATGACTTGGAAGAAACACTCAAGGATGTGGATGCTGTTTTATTTGTAGTCCCAACAAAAGTAACGAGACTGGTTGCCCAACAAGTAGCAAAGGTGCTCAATCACAAGGTTGTCATCATGCATGCCTCCAAAGGATTGGAACCAGATAGCCACAAACGTCTATCAACTATTCTTGAAGAGGAAATTCCAGCTGACCTTCGTAGTGAAGTCGTTGTTGTTTCAGGACCTAGCCATGCTGAGGAAACGATTGTACGCGATATTACTTTGATTACCGCAGCCTCCAAAGATCTTGAAACTGCCCAGTACGTCCAAAATCTCTTTAGCAATCACTACTTCCGTCTCTATACTAATACGGATGTTATCGGAGTTGAAACCGCTGGTGCTCTCAAAAACATCATCGCAGTTGGCGCTGGAGCACTACATGGTCTAGGATTTGGCGACAATGCCAAGGCGGCTATCATTGCCCGTGGCTTGGCTGAAATCACCCGTCTAGGGGTCGCTCTTGGAGCCAATCCTCTGACTTATAGCGGGCTTTCTGGAGTTGGGGATTTGATCGTAACGGGGACATCTGTCCACTCTCGTAACTGGAGGGCCGGTGATGCTCTCGGTCGTGGAGAATCCCTCGCAGACATCGAAGCAAACATGGGCATGGTCATCGAAGGCATTTCAACAACTCGAGCAGCTTACGAGCTGGCTCAGGAATTGGGTGTCTACATGCCAATCACACAGGCTATTTACCGAGTCATCTACGAAGGTGTCAACATCAAAGAAGCAATCACTGACATCATGAGCAATGAATTTAAAGCAGAAAACGAATGGTCGTAGACCCTTATAGAAAGGAACATCATGAAACAAAAAGTCAGAAAAGCAGTCATCCCTGCAGCTGGATTGGGAACTCGCTTCCTCCCAGCAACTAAGGCCTTGGCCAAGGAAATGTTGCCAATCGTAGACAAGCCAACTATCCAGTTTATCGTTGAAGAAGCCCTCAAATCTGGAATCGAAGACATCTTGGTTGTTACTGGTAAGTCAAAACGTTCCATCGAGGACCACTTCGATTCAAACTTCGAATTGGAATATAACCTTAAAGAAAAAGGGAAAACCGATCTTTTGAAGCTGGTTGATGAGACAACCGGCATGCGCCTGCATTTTATCCGCCAAACACATCCACGTGGTCTCGGCGATGCTGTTTTGCAAGCCAAAGCTTTCGTTGGAAATGAACCTTTTGTCGTTATGCTTGGTGATGATTTGATGGATATCACGGACGAAAAGGCTGTTCCACTTACCAAACAACTCATGGATGACTACGAGCGTACCCACGCGTCTACTATCGCTGTTATGCCAGTCCCTCACGACGAAGTCTCTGCTTACGGGGTTATTGCTCCACAAGGCGAAGGAAAAGACGGCCTTTATAGCGTTGAAACCTTCGTTGAAAAACCTGCACCAGAGGATGCTCCTAGCGACCTTGCTATCATCGGACGCTACCTCCTCACTCCTGAAATTTTCCAAATCCTCGAAAACCAAGCTCCAGGTGCAGGAAATGAAATTCAGCTGACAGATGCAATCGATACCCTCAATAAAACACAACGTGTATTTGCTCGTGAGTTCAAAGGGGCTCGTTACGATGTCGGAGATAAGTTTGGCTTTATGAAAACCTCCATCGACTACGCTCTCAAACACCCCCAAGTTAAAGATGACTTGAAAGACTACCTCATCCAACTCGGAAAAGAGTTAGCTGAGGGAGAATAGAAGAAAAACAAAGCTCTTAAATAAGGGCTTTGTTTTTTGTTGACGATTGCAACAAAAAAGCCATCTTTGCAGATGACTTATTAGCAACCGAATCGGTGCTCGCATTTAACTATCCCCCCTACACATAGGTCATTCCCTTATAGCAAAGGAAAATGGCTAGTGCGATAAAAAGTACAGTTGCTCCGATTCGCTGGCTGGTACTGTACATCCTTCTCTCCCATTTGACTGGAAAGATGACTGCTAGAAAGGCACCGCCTACTGCACCTCCGATATGGCCTGCTAGGCTGATTCCTGGAATCAGAACACTTCCAATGATATTTATCACGAAAAGTGTCAGATAGGATTGCCCCAACTGCTGAATATAGGGGTTGCGAGTTGCGTAACGCAGGACGATAATCGCAGCAAATAACCCGTAGAGAGAAGTGGATGCTCCAGCTGCGACAACTTTCGGTGTAAATGCAAACACAAAGAGATTGCCCATCATTCCTGATAAGAGATAGAGAAGGAAGAACTGCTTGGAGCCGAAAATCTCCTCAACCTGTCGTCCAAGAAAGTAGAGCGAAATCATATTGACAATGAAATGCTCCCATCCAATATGCACAAATATAGCCGAAAAAAGGCGCCAAATCTGCTCAGGGAACAGGCGAATGATCGGTCCATACATGGCTCCAAACTGAAGCAAGGTATCTGCTCGTTCAAAATTTAAACCTGTAAGAACCAACATCAAGAGAAAGACCAATGCGGTTACTAGGAGGAAGAAACTAGTCACAGGATAACGTTTATCAAAGATTTCCTTCATAGATTAGCACCTCCTGGACGGGAATATCATGGTCTTCCAAGTTAAACTCCTGAATTTGACAAGGATAAACCGTACTCAAAGTATGACCAGTAAAATGTTCTAGATAGCGGTCGTAGTATCCTCCACCATATCCGATTCGATAGCCTTCTGTCGTAAAAGCTAGCCCTGGAACATGAATCAAATCAATCTGAGACAGTTCCACCACTTCCAAGTCTCCTTGCGGTTCCAGTAAACCAAAGGAAGTTTTTACCAACTGCTGCGGATGATAGACCACAAACTCCATGCGCCCCTTGGGATAGGTTTTGGGTATCAAAACCTTCTTGCCGTCCTTCAGCGCCTGCTCAATCAGTTCTTGCGTTTGAAATTCATGAGGGAAAGAGAGATAGGTTGCGATGTTCTTAGCTTCTTGGTAAAAGGGATGATGTAAGAAACGCTCGGTTAAAGCTCGATCCATAGCCCGTTTTTGCTCCTGAGATAAAGCCTTCATTTCTTGCAAAATTTTCTTGCGTAGTTCTGCTTTCATAGACAATTCCTCTACTCTGCTGCCTTCTTTTTTAAGAAACTAGAGACTGCATCTACCCCAATGGCTATGGCTTCTTCCTTAGGACTCATCTGAGGGTGATGAAGAGCGTAGGGACTATCGATACCTAGCCAGAACATAACGCCATCTACCTTCGAAAGGAGATAACCAAAGTCCTCGCCTGTCATAGCAGGCTCGATATCAATCAACTCGATTCCATCTTTCTCTTCAAAAAAGTCCATCAGTTCACGCGCCAAGGCTGGATTGTTCTCAACAGGTAGGTAGCCTCCTTGCTTGAGTTCTACTTCGACTTCCATATCAAAGGCTGCTGCAACCCCTTCTGCGACTGTCTTGACTCTTTTTTGTACCAAGAGGCTCATTTCCTGAGTCAAGGCGCGAATGGTTCCATGCAAAAAGGCTGTGTCTGTAATGACATTATTGGTTGTTCCAGCTTGGAAAAGGCCAAAGGTCACCACCGCTCCCTCGATGGGATTGACATTGCGGCTGACAACTGACTGTACTTGGGTTACAAAGTAACTAGCAGCCACCAAGGCGTCATTGGCTTCATGCGGAAAGGCTGCATGTCCCCCTTTTCCTTTGAAACGAATCTTCACCTCACAAGTCCCTGCAAAGAGCGTATGGGTATTGGTCGCAATCTGTCCAACCTTTAGATCCGGACGAACATGGAGTCCATAAAACTGGTCTGGTAGCCAGTCTCCAAAAGCACCGTCCTCATACATGAGCATGCCACCAGCTTCATTTTCTTCAGCAGGCTGAAATAGAAAGAGCAAATTATTCTTGGGTTGTTCCTCCAGGGCGCGTTCGAGACAGCCTAAGGCAATAGTCATATGAAAATCATGGCCACAAGCATGCATGCGACCTTGGTGCTGAGAGGCGAAAGGCAGTCCTGTTTGTTCGACGATAGGCAGGCCATCAATATCTGTTCGCCAGCCAATAGTCTTCTTTGGCTGGCTTCCCTGCAAATAGACCAAAACCCCTGTTCGCCAAATACGAATTTGAACAAAATCCTTGCCCGTAGTCAATTTCTCAATCACATCCAGCAAATAAGCCTGAGTCTTGAACTCTTCCAAGCCAATCTCTGGAATCTGGTGTAAATCTCGTCTAGTCTGAATCAAATCTAACATCTATCGATCCTCCTTTTGATAGAAGAAAGAGGCTGGAAGAAGTATCCGCCTCTTTTTATTTTTACAAGGTACGAAGCGCATCCTCTAGCGCTGTTTTTTGTTGGGTTTGGGCATCAATTTCTTTGATGATACGAGCTGGAACACCTGCCACTACCACGTTTTCTGGAACATCTTGGGTAACAATAGCTCCTGCTGCAACAACTGAACCACTGCCGATTTGGACCCCTTCGATCACCACTGCATTGGCACCGATAAGAACATTATCTCCGACACGGACTGGTTCAGCGCTAGCTGGCTCAATCACACCCGCCAAAACTGCACCTGCACCAACGTGACTGTTTTTCCCAACGATAGCACGACCTCCAAGGATGGCACCCATGTCAATCATGGTTCCAGCACCGATTTCAGCACCGATATTGACAACAGCTCCCATCATGATAACAGCATTGTCACCAATTTCAACCTGGTCACGGATAATAGCACCTGGCTCGATACGAGCATTGATCGCACGTTTGTCTAGCAAAGGAACTGCAGAATTACGAGCATCTTGCTCGACAACATAATCTTGATTTTCTACCAAACCTTCAAGAAGCGGAGCAACATCCTTCCAGTCTCCGAATAAAACATTTCCTAGTTTGACAACAGAGCTAGGTACAGCAGTTGCAAGTTCTCCTTCAAAGGTTACTTTGACACTGGTTTTCTTTTCAGCATTGGCGATAAATTGGATAATTTCTTGAGCGTTCATTTTTGTAGCAGTCATAGGTGCCTCCTGGTTCGTTATAATGATACCTATTCTACCAAAAAAGGCTTCAAATTTGAAGCCTCAACTATCAAATAATCATCTTTACTGGGCTTGTTTTGCTTCCTCTACAGATAAAAAAATCATCGGAACGATAATCAACACCATAGCTAAGGCCAAAAAACCATCCATGACCATTCCCAGAAAAAGAACACTTAATAAAGCTGAAGAGAGCGGTTCGCTAGCACTCACCACTGATACAACCAGCGGGGAAACGAGTGACACAGCCTTCATAGATAGGAAGAAGGCAAAAGCTGTACCAAACACGGCAATCGTCAGACAAATCAGCACACTTACCAGATCCACTTGAAAACTTATCCGATAAATAGGGTAGAGGAAATTACTAAAGAGACCTGCCAGAATCATCCCCCAACCAACAGTCGGAACAAATCCGTAGCGCCGTGCAAAGCGTTGGGGAAGGATAACATTAAACATGACCCCTACTGCACTGAGCAAACCTGTCACTAGAGCCAAAGGTGTCATGGATAACTGGGACAAATCCCCTTTTGTAGCCATCAAAAAAACACCTAGCATGGCAATCAAAACATAGAACACAGCTGTAATAGAAGCCTTCTTCTGGTAAATGATTCGATTGTAAAACAGGATAAAAACAGGGCTGATAAATTGCAAAATGGTCGCCGTCGTCGCATTGGAATACTCAACGCAGAGATAGAAGAAAAACTGCACAGAAAAAATACCTAGAATAGCATAGGCTAAAAAAGGTAGATAATTTTTCTTATCACGCCAGATGTCCAACAAGCGGCTACGCAACTGAAAGGCAGATAGACCTAAAACCAAACTCCCCGCCACTAGTAAACGCATAGAAGTAATCCATCCAGAAGACACTGGATAATGAGTGAAAAAATACTCTCCTAAAATCCCACAAATCCCCCAGATTAGGCCTGAGAGTAGCGAATATACTGTTCCCTTAACAATCTTTTTCTGATAATGATTCATATTATTATTGTAACACGAAACCAACAAAGAAAAAAGTAGCAACAAGGAGAAATTACTAACCTTGCTACTACTCTTTCCTAACGATTAAATAGACGTGAACGTCCTGAAGAACCACTTTGAGTATTGCCACTCGAACTTGAACTTCCAGAGCTACTGCTTGAACTTGAGCTTGGAGGAGTCACTGCTGGAATGTTTCCTAGAATATTCTTCCATGCGTTCAGATAATCTGCATCGCTTCCTCCAATAGCAAAGCGATAGGTGGTCACTGGCGCGCCTTCTTTAGTCGCCCAGTAGCTCGTTACTGTTGATCCAGAAACTTCTATTTCTTTTCCATTGATGGAAACCTTGCCTGGTTTTTGTCCTGTAGATCGGAGAACTTGCGACTTGGTCACACTTGGATCCAGATTAAAGCGTTCATTCCCCCATATTCCAGGTTCAGCTTGCTGAATGGCATTGACCAAGTGGGCCATATAGTTGGCATTGCGGTAGTGACCTGCTCCTTTGGCTAGTGGTCGGTTGTCGTCGTGACCTAACCAGCCACCCAAAGTCAAGCGAGGTGTAGAAAGCATGAGCCACATATTTTCATCTTCATTGGTCGTACCAGTTTTTCCGATCCAGTCAGCACGAGCGAGGGATGGATTGATAGTCGTCAAGTCCGTCTGGAAACTCGAGGTAATCCGAGACGAGATAACATCCCGAAGGAGACTTTGCATAATGGTTGCTGTCGCTTTTGAATAAACTTGGACAGGCTCATCCTTGTGCTCGTATACCAATCGGCCATCCGTTGACTCGATCTTCGCGATCATATGTTTCTTATGGTAAACTCCATTGTTGGCCAGAGTTTGATACCCGTTGGTATGCTGGGCAACTGTAACGTCAATCCCCCCACCCATCGGTAAACTTTCAATACCATATTCTGGGATTTCGTAACCCATTTTTTCCATATAGCCTTTGACATCAACACCCTTCTCTCGAAGCGTACGATACGTCCAGTAGGCTGGGATATTCCATGAGTAGTTAAGGGCTTCTCCCAATGTCATCATGCCCGTACCAGGACTATTGACATACATGATGGGATTCCCATTTGAGAAGTTGGTAGGATAGTTTGACAAGATACTTGCACTTCCCATCAAACCTTGGTCAATAGCGATACCATAGGCCAATATAGGTTTTGTGGTTGAAGCTGGAGAACGCTTGGTATCGATAGCGTGATTGTTCTGATTTTCTTGATAATTACGACCACCAACAAATCCAAGGATAGCTCCCGTTTGGTTGTCCATGAGGACATTCCCCACCTCAGGCTGGCCTGTCGAATCATCTAGCAAATAGCCGTAGGTCGCAACCGCATTTTGCATCGCAGCATGAACATTTTTATTGATAGTTGTCGTAATCTTATATCCACCATTTTCAATTTCCTTAGCGGCTAGATCACGATAGGATTTCTGAATGGACTCATTCTTTAATTCTTGCGCAGAAACATTATCTCGTTGGACGAGGTAGTCGTACATGCGATCAGTAGCTTCTGCCAAGGTTGCATAGTAGAGATAGTCACGCGAAGTACCGCTAACACTACCTGATGGTAGGAAATCTTTCTTAAAGTCATAATCTTTGTACTTATCGTAGTCTTCCTGACTTAGAGCCCCTGTTCGGTACATATTGTAGAGGACATCCTTGGCACGCTTAATTCCCAAAGCCATGTCCTCATCACTCTTCATGCTACCATCAGATTCATAAGGAGAATAACTGATTGGACTCTGTGGCAATCCTGCGATAAAGGCTGCTTGAGGGACCGTTAAATCCGAAGCATTGACCCCAAAGATTCCTTCTGCAGCCTGCTGGGCACCTGCAATATTTTGACCTTTATGATTGCGACCAAAAGGAGCTATGTTAAGGTAGGTTGTCAAGATCTCATCCTTACCCATGGCCCGTTCTAAAGCTAGAGCATCAATAATCTCTTTAGCCTTACGAGCCAGAGTTGGAGCATCCCCCACCACTTGCTGCTTGATGACCTGCTGGGTCAAGGTCGAACCACCACTAGACGAGCCTAGACCGACAAAGGTTCCCAAAGTCGCACGAATAACGGCCTTAGGCACAACTCCCTTGTGTTCATTGAAATGCTCGTCCTCTGTCGCAACAATGGCTTTCTTAAGATTGTCTGAGATAGCATCTGAAGCGACTGAAGTGCGCAATAAATCGCCCTCGATCGAGGCAATGGTACTGCCGTCAGAATAAGTGATTTCTGAAATAGAGGCAATATCCTTCACTTGCTTGACCAACTCTTCTGCTTGAGGTACCTGGGCCTTGTCAAATAGAGCGACTCCATAACCCATAGCTACACCAGCGCCAAACAGTCCACCGATAAAGCCTAAGATAAAGAGAGTATTAAAGACTATTTTAAACCCACTCAAAACCTTAGCAAAAATAGACCCTGCCCTTCTAACTTTGTCAGAAGAGGTCCCCTTTTTACCGGTTTTCTTATTAGCTAGTTTTTTTGCTAGTCTTTTCTTCCATTTTGCAATTCGTTGCATTAGCTGCTGGAAAAAATGCAGCATTTTTGTTTTTAATTCATTAATTCTTTCTTTCATGAATGTCCTCGCTTTCTCTATTATACCATAAAAGGGAAACTTTCAATAAAATAGCCACTTTCTTCCCTATTCCACTAGGCTATTAATCAAGTTTGTGATACAATAGGTAGAAACAATATTTTATAAAGGAGAAAAGACACATGCACATTTTTGATGAGCTAAAAGAGCGTGGTTTGATTTTTCAAACGACTGATGAAGAAGCTTTGCGCAAAGCCCTAGAAGAAGGTCAAGTTTCTTATTATACTGGCTACGATCCAACTGCTGACAGCCTTCACCTAGGTCACCTTGTCGCAATCTTGACCAGTCGTCGTTTGCAATTAGCAGGTCACAAACCTTATGCGCTCGTTGGCGGTGCTACAGGTCTCATCGGAGATCCGTCCTTCAAAGATGCTGAGCGTAGTCTCCAAACAAAAGACACAGTAGAGGGCTGGGTCAAGTCTATCCAAGGACAACTTTCTCGTTTTCTTGACTTTGAAAATGGTGAAAATAAAGCTGTCATGGTCAACAACTACGACTGGTTTGGCAGCATCAGCTTCATTGACTTCCTCCGTGATATCGGAAAATACTTCACTGTCAACTACATGATGAGTAAGGAGTCTGTGAAGAAACGGATCGAGACAGGGATTTCTTACACTGAGTTTGCCTACCAAATCATGCAAGGTTATGACTTCTTTGTCCTTAACCAAGAGCACAACGTAACGCTACAAATCGGTGGTTCTGACCAGTGGGGAAATATGACTGCTGGTACCGAATTGCTTCGTCGTAAGGCTGACAAGACTGGTCACGTTATCACAGTTCCCCTCATCACAGACGCAACTGGTAAGAAATTTGGTAAATCAGAAGGAAACGCAGTCTGGCTCAATCCTGAAAAGACTTCCCCATACGAAATGTACCAATTCTGGATGAACGTCATGGATGCAGACGCTGTTCGCTTCTTGAAAATCTTTACCTTCTTGTCACTCGATGAGATTGAAGACATCCGCAAACAGTTTGAAGCAGCTCCACACGAACGCTTGGCTCAGAAAGTCTTGGCTCGTGAAGTCGTGACTCTTGTTCACGGAGAAGAAGCTTACAAAGAAGCTCTTAACATCACTGAGCAACTCTTTGCTGGAAACATCAAAAACCTTTCTGTCAAAGAACTCAAACAAGGACTTCGTGGAGTGCCAAACTACCAAGTCCAAGCTGACGAAAACCACAATATCGTGGAACTCCTCGTGTCATCTGGTGTGGTGAACTCCAAACGCCAAGCCCGTGAAGATGTTCAAAATGGAGCCATCTACGTCAACGGCGACCGTATCCAAGACCTTGACTATGTCTTGAGTGACGCAGATAAGTTAGAAAACGAACTAACTGTTATCCGCCGCGGGAAGAAAAAATACTTCGTGTTGACTTACTAAATTGTTAAACATTTACCTATAAACAAAGGAGTTACCCTCGAGAAAGGTAACTCCTTTTTGCTGTGAATAGTCCCCACCTATCCCTTAATAGACAGGCTACGCAGGACTATGCGTAAGGTTGTTAGATTATGTAGGATAGAGAGGTTTGAAGGACTGAGCCAATTAAACAAGCCAAAGCCAATCAAACTACTATTTACGACAACGGTATCTTGAATATTCTTCTTGATGAGTGTTTGCAAAGATGATGATAGCCAATCCAACTCTTGGAAGAAATCCAAACGATTATCTAACAATAAGATATCGCTCATCTGCTTAGAAATATCTGCACTCTCATTCATCACCACACCGATATCTGATAGGGTTAGAGCCGCTGAGTCATTCAATCCATCTCCAACCATCAAAATCGTGTGACCTGCTTTCTGCAGTTCCTCTACTAACTCAAATTTCCCATCAGGTTTCAAGTCTGTATAGACCTGATCAAAGGGCAAATCTTTGACTAATTCCTCTGTCCTAACCAAGGTGTCCCCTGTTGCCAGAATCAATTTTTTCCCTTGTGCCTTAAGTTTCTCCAAGGCTGCTTTTGCTTCTTTTCTCAAAGGAGTATGAATGCAGAACATTCCAATCAATTCATTCTGATAAGCCAAGAATAAGAGATTGTAGTGACTCTTGTACTCTTCAATTAAAGCATTTTGTTCTGAACTGATATGAATCTGCTCATCCTGCATCAAGACATAATTCCCAATAAGAACTGGTTGGCCATCTATATGAGATTTGATCCCCTTGCTTGCAATATATTGGAGTTTCCCATGCATTTCCTCATGTTCAATTCCCTCTATCTCAGCTTGCTTGACGATGGCATTAGCAATAGGATGATAAATGTGTTCCTCAAGACAGGCACTGATTCTGAGAATATCTTCCTCACTATAGTCCCCAAAAGGTAACACCTTTTCAACTATAGGATAACTAGTTGTGATTGTTCCCGTCTTATCAAACAAGAAAGTATCAACTTCCAGATATTTCTCCAGAACATCCCCATCCTTAATCACCATTTCACGGTTCAACCCCTCCTTGATAGCTGTCAAATAAGCTACAGGAGTAGAGATTTTCAAAGCGCAGGAGAAATCGACTAATAGGAAAGAAATAGCCTTAGAAAAAGAACCTGTTAATAGGTAAGTTAGCCCAGCCCCCAAGAAATTATATTTGACGACCTTATCCGCCATCTTGATGAAATAGCGTTGTTTCGTTTTCTTGTTTTCTTCAGATTTCTTCATTAACTCAATCAGTTGTAAAATCCGGCTGTTCATCTGATTATCGGTTACACGAATGCGTAACTCTCCAGTTTCTAATACTGTATTTGCACAAACCAAATCAGACTCTCTTTTTTCAACTGGAAAACTCTCTCCCGTCAAGGAACTTTCGTTGACCATACCTAAACCTGAAACTACTTGTCCATCAAACAGAATTTCATTTCCTTGAGATAGGACCAAGACATCTCCTATTTGAACATCGGAACTCTTGATACTAACAACCGTATCGCCCTGTACTAAGAATACGTCGCTCTCTTTTGCAAGAAGGCTTTGTTCTAAATCTGTTGCAGTTTTTTTCAAAGACCACTGATCTAAATGATTCCCCAAATCAAGCATAAACATGATATTGCTAGCTGTCTTGGATTGGTTCATAAACAAGGACAATAAAATCGCCGAACAGTCCAAGACTTCCATCGTTAGTTCCTTACGCGCTAGTGTTTGATAGGCTTCTCTAATATAACCCAAAGCCTGATAACAAGTCCATATATAGCGAATAGGATACGGCACAAAACTACGAAAAAGTACACGCTTAATCGCTGCACCTGAAACAATAGAATAAGCACTCTCTTCTCTACGAATGGGAAGAGTCATCAACTCAGAAACTTTCCCTTTATCAATTCTTTTTAAAAAGGCTTCTGCATTATCTAATACAGAAAAGCCTTCTTTTATGCGTAGAGTAAAGTGCTGTTGATCCATGTAAAACTGGATAGACTCAATCCCCTTTTCATCTCTCGCCAAGGAACGAAGATAGTCTTGAATATCCAAGGTGAGTGAAAAAGAAGATGATAGTCGGATATGTTGGTATCCTCTATGTAGCACTTTAAAAGACATATTATTCTCCTATAAGGCTATCTAATTGCTCTTCTTTTTTCTCTTGCTCGTACAAATATTTGGCATCTTGCAAGACATCGTCTCCATGTTGTTTCACAACAGAAACAGATGCATCTAGCCCGTCTTTCAACTTGTAAGCCTTAGCCAAAGCTTTAGAATAACCTTTTTTAGCTTCCTTACTTGCCAAGATTTTCAAACCAAGGGTACCAAATGCGACACCACCCAAAAAGAGTGATGATTTTTTCGCAACTTTTGCAACGGTTAATACTTCTTTTAACATACTTATTTCCTCCTTATCATTATTATATAGAAATTTAGATATAAAAGCAATTTTATTCTATAAA
The DNA here is from genome assembly GCF_000297015.1 of Streptococcus sp. GMD6S. Next base: position 20,479 of record NZ_AJRH01000022.1, read on the forward strand.
TTGGAGAATTAGTTTTATTTCTACTGAATCTCCCATCTACTTATTTCTAAAGTTGCTTTCATTTGCCTCTTTTGATACACTTAAACTATGAATACAAACCTCAAACCCAAACTTCAGCGTTTTGCTTCTGCGACTGCCTTTTTCTGCCCTATCTGCCAAGAAAATCTGGCCTTGGTAGAGTCTAGCCTCAAGTGTAGCAACCGCCATTCTTTTGATCTGGCAAAATTCGGCTATGTCAACTTGGCTCCGCAAATCAAGCAATCTGCCAACTACGACAAGGAAAACTTCCAAAACCGCCAGCAAATTCTTGAAGCTGGTTTTTATCAGGCTATTTTAGAAGGTATCTCGGACTTACTAACAACTAATCCATCCGCAAAAACAGTCTTGGATATCGGTTGTGGCGAAGGTTTCTACTCTCGTAAACTCCAAGAAAGTCACTCTGACAAAACCTTTTACGCCTTTGATATTTCAAAAGATTCCGTTCAAATCGCTGCCAAGAGCGAACCAAACTGGGCGGTCAACTGGTTTGTCGGCGACCTGGCTCGTCTTCCTATAAAAGACGCCAGCATGGATATCCTGCTTGATATCTTCTCGCCTGCCAACTATGGGGAATTCCGTCGCGTTTTATCCAAAGACGGTATTTTGATCAAGGTCATCCCAACTGAAAATCACCTCAAAGAAATCCGTCAAATGGTGCAGGACCAGCTGACAAAGAAGGATTATTCCAACCAAGATATCAAGGAACATTTCCAGGAACATTTCAGCATCCAATCTAGTCAGATTGCTTCCTTAACAAAACCTATCTCGGCTGAGCAACGCCAAGCCCTGCTTGCCATGACGCCTCTCCTCTTTCACGTTGACCAAACCAAGATTGACTGGAGTCAGTTGACTGAGATTACCATCGAAGCAGAGATTTTAGTTGGGAAAGCAGTGTAAATAAATCTTTCAATAAGACAAAACCCACACCTCCTCTTGAGGTGTGGGTATAAATCGCGATTTTTCAACTGTCTATCCGAAAAGTGGAAAAAATTTTAACCTCTCCATTTATTTTCGATTCGAAATAACAAATTTATCAATAAATAGCAAGTGAAATGAGGCAAGTGATGCCCCATAACAACATCCATGAAAAGAGATTTCTTGATGAGTCAGTGGAAAGGAACTACTATTACCCATATAAAGGCATGACCAAATCACAAATAGTATCCAAAATAAATCAGTCCATTTATATTTTGAAAAATATTTTTTCCACATAAGAACACCTTCTTTCCTGCAATCATATTATAACACTTCGTGTAAGCGAATACAAGAAATATGAGGTAATCAACTAAGAAGAAGCATGAGGTTGAAAGAGAGTGTTAAACCTTCAATACGTCTATGATTTCTCTCTTTTTAGACCAGATTGATTCAAATCAACATTATTCAAAAAAAGCGAATTTCAATCGAAACTCGCTTTTTTACAAAATGTATTAGTATAAATTTGTATCTTAGTTCAAGTGCCAGATATCTTCGTTATACTGAGCGATTGTACGGTCAGATGAGAAGAATCCTGCTTTGGCAATGTTAACGATGACTTTATCCAACCATGCGTCACGGTCTTCGTAGTCAGCAAGCATTTGCTCTTTGACTTTAATGTAGTCTTCCAAGTCAAGGAGAGTCATGAACCAGTCTTTGTTGATCAATTCGTTGTAAAGACGTTCCAAGCGTTCTTTCTTACCTACTGCAAGAACAGCATCGCTCACAATGAAGTCAACCAAAGGTTTGATAGCTTCACGAGCATAGAATTCGCTTGATTTGTAAGCTGCTTTTGCGTAAAGGTCGATAACAGTTTCTGAATCTTCACCAAAGATATAGATGTTTTCGTCGCCAACCAACTCAGCGATTTCCACGTTAGCACCGTCCATAGTACCAAGAGTCAAAGCACCGTTCAACATGAATTTCATGTTACCAGTACCTGAAGCTTCTTTAGAAGCAAGTGAGATTTGTTCTGAGATATCACATGCTGGGATAAGGAAGCTTGCTGCAGTAACGTTGTAGTTTTCAACCATAACCACTTGCAAGTGTGGAGCTACTTCTGGATCATTTGCAATCACTTCTGACAAGCAAAGGATCAAGTGAATGATGTCTTGGGCGATTGTGTAGGCAGGAGCTGCTTTACCACCAAAGAAGACTGTGATTGGACGAGCAGGGATGTTACCAGCCTTGATATCAAGGTATTTGTGGATGACATACAAAGCGTTCATTTGTTGGCGTTTGTACTCGTGAAGACGTTTGATTTGGATATCAAAGATAGAGTTTGTATTGATTTCCACACCTTGGTGATCTTTCAAGTGACGAGCCAATTTACGTTTGTTGTGAGCCTTGATGCTTTCCAATTTTTCTTTGACAGCTGCTTTGTCTTCGTAAGACAAGAGTTTTTCAAGCTCATCTGCTTCATGGTGCCATCCCTCTCCAATAATCTCATCCAAGTAGTGAGATAGTCTTGGGTTGGCATGCATGAGCCAACGACGGAATGTGATACCGTTTGTTTTGTTGTTGAATTTTTCTGGGTAGATGTCGTAGAAAGCTTTCAACTCTGAATTCTTCAAGATCTCAGTGTGGAGTGCTGCCACCCCGTTTACGCTGTATCCATAGTGGATATCCATGTGAGCCATGTGTACACGGTCGTTTTCATCAATGATTTGAACAGCTGGGTCTTTGTATTCTGCTTTCACACGACGGTCCAATTCTTTGATGATTGGTACCAAGTGAGGAACCACTTCTTCCAAGAATTCAAGAGGCCATTTTTCAAGGGCTTCAGCAAGGATTGTGTGGTTCGTGTAGGCAGTCATGCTACGAACGATAGAGATTGCTTCATCAAGTTCGATACCACGTTCAGTCAAAAGACGGATCAATTCAGGGATCACCATTGATGGGTGAGTATCGTTGATTTGTACAACTGCGTAGTCCGCAAGGTCGTGCAAGTTGCTTCCCTTTTCGATTGCTTCGTCGATGATCAATTGCGCGCCGTTTGAAACCATGAAGTATTGTTGGAAGATACGGAGCAATTCACCTTGCTTGTCGCTGTCGTCTGGGTAAAGGAAGAGAGTCAAGTTGCGAGCGATATCTGTCTTGTCAAAGTTGATACCATCTTCGATGATAGAAGAATCAACTGAATCCAAGTCAAACAAACGCAAGCGGTTTTTAGTAGCTGTCTTGTAACCAGGTACGTCGATATCGTAAAGAGTAGATGTCAAGGTAAAGTGTGCGAATGGCACTTGGTAGCTACGGCTTGAGCGAACCAACCAGTTTTGCTCTGTCAACCAAGCATTAGGAATCGTTTCTTGTTGGTTGTTTTTAAGAACTTGTTGGAAAAGACCAAAGTGATAGTTCAATCCAACACCGTCACCATTCAAACCAAGTGTAGCGATTGAGTCGATAAAACAGGCTGCTAAACGTCCCAAACCACCGTTACCAAGTGATGGTTCCAATTCTACTTCTTCGACTTCGATCAAGTCTTTACCTGCAGCTGCAAGTTCTTTTTTCACATCGTCGTAAAGACCAAGGTTGATCAAGTTGTTTGACAAGAGTTTACCAATCAAGAACTCAGCTGAGATGTAGTAAACTTTTTTCTTACCAGTGTTGACTGGTTTTTGGCTGCTAGCAAGCTTGCTGTAGTTGAGAAGAGCAAGGTAAAGCTCTTCATTGCTACATTCTGCAATAGTTTTATTGTAACGCTTTTGTACAAATTCTTTTAATGGTAACATTTTTGTGTCTCCTGATATTGTCTTATTTCTTTAATTCTACCAAATTTTCATTAATTCGGCGATAAATTGTAGTCAAGTCAAGCAAAGTTTCTTCAACAGCTGGTGTGAGTTGGTCTGCTGTCATACGCCATGACCAGTTTCCACCAAGAGTAGATGGGTAGTTCATGCGAGCCGCCTCATCTAGTTCTAGCAAGTCTTGCATGGTTGCAATAGCCATGAAGCTCACTGATGAAAATACTGTACGAAGCATTGCGTGCGGCACTGTTTCATACTCTTTACGGTTGGTGTAACGCGCCATGTACTCACGAGTTGGATCATCGATCTCATTACGGTACCAACCAAGAACTGTATTGTTATCGTGTGTTCCTGTGTACATAACAGAGTTAGCAGGTGCCAAGTGTGGGCTATCGATACTTTCGTCTTCTGGGTTGAAGGCAAATTGAAGAATCTTCATCCCTGGGAAGCCAGTACGTTCGCGCAACTCGATAACTTCATCTGTCATGAAACCAAGGTCTTCTGCGATGATGTTTAGCTCACCAAGCTCTTCCTTAACGGCTGCGAAGAGTTTGTAGCCTGGACCTTTCACCCATTTACCAGGTGCTGCTGTATCGGAACCAGCAGGAATTTCCCAGTAAGATTCGAAACCGCGGAAGTGGTCGATACGAACGATATCGTAGATTTTGAAGCTTTCACGCAAGCGTTCAACCCACCATTTGTACCCGTCTTTGTCCATTGCTTCCCAGTCATAGATTGGGTTTCCCCAAAGCTGACCAGTGGCAGAAAACTCATCTGGTGGGCATCCTGCGATGCAAGTTGCTTTACCAGTGGCATCTGTCTTGAAGAGATGTGGATTTGCCCACATGTCGCTTGAATCTTCCGCAACGTAGATAGGCATGTCTCCAACAATTTCGATGTGGTTGTCGTTAGCGTAGGCTTTCAATTTCAACCATTGTTGGAAGAAGAAATATTGAGTCACACGGTGGTAAACCAACTTGTCTGCCAATTTCTCACGGTAGCTTTCAAGTGCTGAAGCTTTGCGAGCACGAGCATCTGCATCTGGCCATTCTGTCCAAGCAAGATTGTCAAAATGCTCTTTAATCGCCATATATTCTGCGAAGAGTTCAAGCCATGATTGGTTGTCTTGAGCAAACTTCTCAAAAGCTTTGACGTCTCCCACTTCCAAGAAACGTTTAACTGCCTTTTCTAAAAGCGGACGACGTGCGTAATAAATCTTCGCATAGTCGACTTCCGATGCATCACTACCAAAGTCAACACCTTTAAGATCGCTAGCTTCCAACAAGCCTTGCTCTACCAAGATATCAAGGTCGATAAAATGCGTATTCCCAGCAAAGGCTGAGAATGATTGGTATGGAGAATCTCCATAGCTGGTTGTCCCAAGAGGGAGGATTTGCCAGTAACGTTGCTTGGTACGAACCAAGAAGTCGACGAAATCATAGGCAGTCTGACCAAATGATCCAATCCCGTATGCTCCTGGTAGAGAAGAGATGTGCATCAACACACCACTTTGACGTTTTTTCATAATAGCACCTCATGTGTTTGTTATAAAACGTTGCGCAACAAGGCGCAAACGTTTGCGTTAAGTTAAGTATAGCGTATTTTAAACACAAATGCAAGCGTTTTTAAAAAAATTTTTTGAATTATTTTAATCAAACAAAACTTGTTGCCACTGATATTTTATGAAATAAGCGAAAAAATTTTAAAGATTTTCTGATTTAAGATAATTCATTCCCAATATCTGCTCTATTTTCTGAAAAACCGAGCCGAATTTACGCAATCGTTTTCCTAATATATTTTCAATTCAAAAAAACAAACATTTTAAGTTCTTTCCTATATATAAGCTTTAACAAATGTTTGAAACCTTAAAATTTTTTTAAAAAACTTTTTAAAAAAGCTTGCAACCGTTTTCTATTTGTGCTATACTAGGCTCATAAAAGAAAACGTTTGCGTTTTCTAAATAAATTATACTGTTATTCTTTAGGAGGAATACACTATGTCATCTAAATTCATGAAGAGCGCTGCTGTGCTCGGAACTGCTACTCTCGCTAGCTTGCTCTTGGTAGCTTGCGGAAGCAAATCTGCTGACAAAGCTGCTGATACTAGCTCTTCAGAAGCAAAAGAACTTACTTTCTACGTTGAAGACCAATATAAAGCCTTCGCTGAATCTGCTGCAAAAGCTTACGAAAAAGAATCAGGTACAAAAGTTAACATCAAATCAGGTGACCAACTTGGTGGACTTGACAAACTTTCACTTGACAACCAATCAGGTCAAGCTGCTGACGTTATGATGGCACCATACGACCGCGTAGGTAGCCTTGGTACTGACGGACAACTTTCAGAAGTTACTTTGAGCGACGGCGCTAAAACAGATGATAAAACTAAATCTCTTGTAACAGCTGCTGACGGTAAAGTTTACGGTGCTCCTGCCGTTATTGAGTCACTTGTTATGTACTACAACAAAGACTTGCTAAAAGAAGCTCCAAAAACTTTTGCTGAATTAGAAGAACTTGCTAAAGACAGCAAATACGCTTTCGCTGGTGAAGATGGCAAAACTACTGCATTCCTAGCTGACTGGACAAACTTCTACTACGCTTACGGACTTCTTGCTGGTAACGGTGGTTACGTATTCGGACAAAACGGTAAAGACGCTAAAGACATCGGTCTTGCAAACGACGGTTCTATCACTGGTGTCAACTACGCTAAATCTTGGTATGAAAAATGGCCTAAAGGTATGCAAGATACTGAAGGTGCTGCAAACTTGATCCAAACTCAATTCCAAGAAGGTAAAACAGCTGCTATCATCGACGGTCCTTGGAAAGCTCAAGCATTCAAAGATGCTAAAGTAAACTACGGTGTTGCTACTATTCCAACTCTTCCAAATGGTAAAGAATACACACCATTCGGTGGTGGTAAAGCTTGGATCATCCCATCAAGCACTAAGAACCTTGAAGCTGCACAAAAATTTGTAGACTTCCTTGTTTCAACTGAACAACAAAAAGCATTCTACGATGCAACTAACGAAATCCCAGCTAACACTGAAGCTCGTTCATACGCTGAAGGTAAAAACGATGAGTTGACAACAGCTGTTATCAAACAGTTCAAGAACGCTCAACCAATGCCAAACATTTCTCAAATGTCAGCTGTTTGGGATCCAGCTAAAACAATGCTCTTTGATGCTGTAAGTGGTAAAAAAGATGCTAAGACAGCTGCTAACGATGCTGTAACATTGATCAAAGAAACAATCAAACAAAAATTTGGTGAATAATTGAATTCGTTACAAGGGGGGAGAATACAAATCCCCCTTTGAATTTATCAATAAAAAAACATATATAGTTTAGTTTTTGATTAAAAACCAGTATCCTATGAAAGGAGTTATTATGGAAAAGCAACAACCTAGTAAAGCAGCCCTGCTGTCTATCATTCCTGGGTTAGGACAGATTTACAATAAACAAAAAGCCAAAGGTTTTATATTCCTTGGTGTAACTATCGTATTTGTTCTTTATTTCCTAGCACTTGCTGCGCCGGAATTGCACAATTTGATCACTCTTGGTGACAAGCCAGGTCGTGATAATTCCCTCTTTATGCTGATTCGTGGTGCCTTCCATTTAATCTTTGTAGTCGTTTATGTGCTCTTTTATTTCTCAAATATTAAAGATGCATATACAATCGCAAAACGTATTAACAATGGAATTCCTGTCCCACGTACTTTTAAAGATATGATCAAAGGTATTTATGAGAATGGATTCCCATACCTTTTGATTATCCCATCGTATGTAGCAATGACATTTGCAATTATCTTCCCAGTTATCGTAACCTTGATGATTGCCTTTACCAACTATGACTTCCAACACTTGCCACCAAACAAATTGTTGGACTGGGTTGGTTTGACTAACTTTACAAATATCTGGAGCTTAAGTACCTTCCGTTCAGCCTTCGGTGCGGTTCTTTCTTGGACCATCATCTGGGCCTTGTCTGCTTCTACTTTGCAGATTGTGATTGGTATCTTCACAGCGATCATTGCTAACCAACCATTTATCAAAGGAAAACGTATCTTTGGTGTTATTTTCCTTCTTCCTTGGGCTGTTCCAGCCTTCATCACTATCTTGACATTCTCAAACATGTTTAACGATAGTGTCGGAGCGATCAACACTCAAGTATTGCCTATCTTGGCTAAGGT